>CAMOWP010000129.1 GCA_946628455.1 uncultured Clostridia bacterium
CCTCAGCGCGCTTTGCAGCCTGCTCAGCCATCTGAAGAATTGCCGCCTGCGACTGGTGTTTTTTGTTCTTTGAGTCGGTTGCCTTTGGCTTTGCTTCCTTTTTGGGAGCGGCTTCCTCGGGCTTTGCCTCTTTTTTCATTGCAAAATAAGGCTCAAGCGATTTGATACTGTTTTCCTTTGTAACTCTATCAAAAATAACGTTCAGCTCTTCCTCTGTAAGAACTGTACTCGGTTTTTTAGCAGGTCCTTCGATGTATTTTGAGAGCTGCTCAATGAGCGCCTTTGACTGTTTTCCGAAATCCTTTGCAAGGTCGGAAACCTTAATTTTTATCACCATACACGTTTTCCTCCTGATATATAAGTTCTGTAATTCGGTTTGCAAAATTTTCGTCGTTTACGGCAAGCACGCCCGCCTTATAGCCGAGAGCGAAATGAATTTCGGCTATCGTCTCTTCAATTCTGACGGCCGGAACATTTGAATTTTCATATTCAAAATCGCTTACTGTACGCTGTGAGATATCGCTTGCAAAAACTATCAGCTTTGCTTTTCTTTTTCTCACAGCCTCAAGCGCCGTATCGTGCCCCATACTGAGCTTTCCCGCTCTTCTGGCAAGGCCGAGAAGCGACATATATTTTTTAGTTTGCATCTTCTATCTCTTTTTCCATTCTATCGTAAATTTCGCTGTCAATCTGAACGGAGAAGGCGCGTTCAAAGGCTTTTTTCTTTCTTGCCTTTTTTAAGCATTCGGCGTTTTTACAAACGTAAGCACCTCTGCCCGCCTTTTTGCCCGTAAGATCAAGGCTGATTTCACCGTCCTTTGATTTGACAACGCGAACGAGAGTTCTTTTGTCAAACATTTCTCCGCAGCCCGTACACATACGAAGCGGAAGCTTTTTTGTTTTCATATTTTATCCCTCGTAGAAGCCCGATTCGGGTTTGATATCTATTTTCCAGCCTGTGAGCTTAGCGGCAAGACGAACGTTCTGTCCCTTATTACCGATTGCAAGGGAAAGCTGACCGTCGGGCACTGTAGCTCTGCAGGATTTTGCACCCTCGTCAAGAATTTCAACCTCGCAAACATCAGACGGTGCAAGCGCTGCGGCAACAAATTCCTCGGGGTTTTCGCTGTATTTTACTATATCAATTTTTTCGCCGCCGAGAGCGTCAACAATATTTGAAACTCTCTGACCTCTCGGGCCTATGCATGCGCCTACGGGGTCTACGTCCTCGTCCTTTGAGTATACGGCGATTTTTGTTCTTGAGCCTGCTTCACGGGATACCGACTTAATTTCAATTGTGCCGTCGAATATCTCGGGAACCTCTGTTTCAAAGAGTCTTCTTACAAGGCCGGGGTGAGTACGGGAAATCATAACTCTCGGTCCCTTCGTAGTCTCTTTTACGTCTACAACAAAGATTTTAGTTGTATCGCCAACGTTGAACACCTCGCCCGGTACCTGCTCGGCTTTCGGGAGAAGCGCCTCGTTTTTGCCGATTTCAAGAGTAACGTTGCCCGATACGGGGTCAATGTTAACAACCTTTGCAGAGAGGAGCTCCTGATTTTTGCTCTGGAATTCCATATACATCTTTCCTCTTTCAGCCTCGCGGATACCCTGGCGGATAACGTGCTTAGCTGTCTGAGCAACTATTCTTCCGAAATTCTTTGTTTTAAGAGGAATGTCAATCGTTTTGCCTACCTTCGCAGATTTACGGATGAGCTGTGCCTGCTCAAGGGTTAAGTCCGTATCCGGGTCCTCTATTTCCTCAACAACGTTCTTGCGAACGTAAACCTTAATTTTCTGCTTCTCGGGGTCGATATCGCAGTGAACAATATCCTTGCCGTTGTAGTCGTGCTTAGCTGCAACAACTATCGCGTTTGAAATCTTTTCATAAAGATAGTCGGCAGGTATTCCTTTTTCAGCCTCAAGCATTTTTACTGCTTCAAAAAATTCCTTACTCATTTTTCCTTTTTACCTCACTGAATTATTTTATATAAAATCGTTTATATCAAAATCGTCAAGCTTTACGAAATTGGTTTCCTTCTTTTCAAAGGATACCTCGCTTTCGTCCTCAAGCCTTACGGTTATTGTTTTATTTTCGTATTTAACAAGCGTTCCGCAGAAATCGCGGACTCCGTCAACAGGTCTTATAGTCCTGAGCATAACGGGTGCGCCGATGTATTTTTCAAAATGCTCGTCGCGCTTTAATTCTCTTTCAACCCCGGGTGAGCTGATTTCAAGCATATAATTCTGAGAAATCGGGTCAGCCTCGTCAAGCGGCTTTGAAACGGCGTGGGTTAAATCAACGCAGTCGTCAATTGAAACTCCGCCCTCCTTGTCAATAAAGACCCTGAGGTACCAGTCGCTTCCTTCTTTTTTGAAGGTAACGTCCCATATTTCGAGCCCGAGTTCATCAGCATAGGGTTTAATTATTTCCTCAACTCTCTGAACTGTGTTCTGCTTTGCCAAGAGTACACCCCCTAACAATAAAAATGAGCGGACGTTTTCGCCCACCTCACTAAGTTTTATATTCGTACGTTAACTATTATATAAAATAATTTTAATTTGTCAAGAGAAAAATTAAAAACTTACAAATCGCATAAACTGTTATTGCATTTGCATTTTCAATATGTTATAATCACTCAGCGAAATAAACTCAGGAGGAAAAGCTTTATGATTCAGGCGAATAATATTTCCGTTCAGTTCGGCGGCCGCACACTTTTCGAGGGCGTTAACGTTGCGTTTACTCACGGCAACTGCTACGGCATTATCGGCGCTAACGGCGCAGGTAAATCAACCTTCTTAAAGGTGCTTTCGGGCGACCTTGAGCCGAGCAAGGGCGATATCCATATCACCCCGGGCGAAAGGCTCTCTGTTTTGAAGCAGGACCATTTTGCCTATGACGAGTACGAGGTTGTGAGAACTGTTCTTATGGGTAACCCGCGCCTTATTGAAATTATGGAGGAAAAGGACGCTTTATATATGAAGCCCGATTTCTCGGAGGAGGACGGAATCAAGGCGGGCGAGCTTGAGGCTGAATTCGCTGACCTTGACGGCTGGACCGCTGAAAGCGACGCTGAATTTATGCTCAATAGGCTCGGCGTAACTGATGAATACCACTATATGAAAATGGCTGAGCTTCCCTCAGACCTCAAGGTTAAGGTGCTTCTCGCTCAGGCGCTTTTCGGAAATCCCGATATCCTTCTTCTTGACGAGCCTACCAACCACCTTGACCTCGCGGCAATAAGCTGGCTTGAAAATTTCCTTCTTGATTTTGAAAATACAGTTATCGTTGTTTCGCACGACAGACATTTCCTCAATAAGGTCTGCACTCATATCTGCGACGTTGACTACGGTAAGATTACTCTTTATACAGGTAACTACGATTTCTGGTATGAGTACACCCAGATGCGCCAGCGCCAGATGAGAGACCAGAATAAGAAAAACGAGCAGAAGATTAAAGAGCTTCAGGATTTCATCAACCGTTTCTCAGCAAACGCCGCCAAATCAAAGCAGGCAACAAGTCGTAAAAAGCAGCTTGACGCGCTTGAAATGTTTGAGATGCCCGTATCCTCAAGACGTTTTCCGTACGTTGATTTCAAGCCTGACAGAGAGTGCGGAAACGACCTGCTAAGAGTTGATCACCTCACGAAAACTATCGGAGACAGAAAGGTGCTCGACGATATTTCCTTCGTAATCCACCCGAGAGAAAAGGTTGCGTTTGTCGGCTCGGACGCCGTTGCAAAAACAACGCTTTTCAAAATCATAATGGGCGAAATGGAGCCCGACGAGGGCTCGTATAAATGGGGAGTTACAACAACGCAGAGCTATTTCCCGAGCGATAACAGCGCGTATTTTGACGGAAACGAGCTCAATCTTGTAGACTGGCTCAGGCAGTACACAGACGCAACTCAGCAGCACGAAAGCGATATAAGAACGTGGCTCGGAAGAATGCTCTTCTCAGGCGACGAGGCGCTTAAAATCTCAAAGGTTTTATCGGGCGGCGAGCGAGTAAGATGTATGATGTGCAAAATGATGGTATCGGGAGCTAACGTGCTTATTTTTGACGAGCCCACTAACCACCTTGACCTTGAGTCAATCACGGCTCTCAATGACGGACTTATCCGTTATCCCGAAACCGTTCTCTTCACCTCTCACGACCATCAGTTCGTTCAGACGGTTGCTGACAGAATTATTGAAATTTCGGGCAATAAGTATGTTGACCGCAAGGGAAGCTACGATGAATTCCTTTCAACCTTCGACGAAGAACAGCTTAAAAAGTATTAAATTAGAAATGAAAGAGCGTCACCGCGGTGACGCTCTTTTTGTTATTTCATAAATACTGTCAGCCCTACTCCGAGACCGCTTACAGCCATTAATACCGCAAGGATAATTGCGGTAACCTGTACCCATTTTCTCTGCATATTCTTCTCCTATTTCATAAATTCATTTGCAGCGGCGATAAGCCTGTCGGCAAGCGCTGCCGCACTTTCCTTGCTGTCGCCGATTGCGGTGATATAAGCTTTAATCTTCGGCTCTGTGCCTGACGGGCGAACTATAACCTTGTTGCCGCCCTCAAGCGCAAACGCGAGAACGTTTGATTTCGGAAGGTCGATAGCCTCTGTTTTGCCGTCGGTGAATTTCGTTTCGCTTGCCTTGTAGTCCGAAACGGCGGTAACCTTAAGCCCTGCAATTTCAACCGGCGGCTCAGCACGCAGAGTATCCATAATGCCTGCCATTTTTTCCATTCCTGCGGCGCCTTCGAAGGTGTAGCTTTCAACAACGTTTCCGTAGTAGCCGAACTCGTCGTAAAGCGAATTCATAACGTCAACAAGGTTCATACCCTTGCTCTTATAAAATGCAGCCATTTCGCAGATAAGCATTGAAGCAACAACGGCGTCCTTATCCCTTGCGTGAGTTCCTGCAAGGTAGCCGTAGCTCTCCTCAAAGCCCATAACAAAGTCGTCTGCTCTGCC
>CAMOWP010000130.1 GCA_946628455.1 uncultured Clostridia bacterium
TCAGTTCTGTCCTGAAGGGTTTCGTCAAAATCAAACAATACTGCTTTTATCATTTGTTAGCTGTTCCTTTAGTTCGTTTATATCTGAAAAGATTTTTTCTTCTCTTATGTATCTGATTAATTCTACCCTTACGGTTTTGCCGTAAAGGTCGCCGTCAAAATCAAAAATATGGGTTTCGCAAAGCGGCTCCTCAACGCGCCAGCTCGGGCGTATTCCGATGTTGGTAAAGGATTTGTAAAGCCTTCCGTCAATTTCCGTCTTGCTTTCGTAAACGCCGTATTTCGGAACGGTGAGCCCGACGGGTAGCTTCTGATTTGCAGTCGGAAAGCCCGCCTTTCTTCCGCGCTTATCTCCGCTGATAACCTCGTTTTCAAAGGTGAAATTATAGCCGAGCATAGCGTTTGCGCTTTGAATATCGCCTGCCTTAAGCGCTTCTCTTATACGGCTTGAGCTAATCGGCTCGCCGTCATAGTCAAGGTGCTCAAGAATTCTTACCCAGACCCCCCTGCTCTCAAGGTATTCTCTCAGGTCAAGCGCACTCCACATTGCGCCCTTACCGAAACGGAAATTGAAGCCGCAAAGGAGAGTTTCTGCGCCGTAGGAATCAATCAGCACCCTGTCGATAAATTCGGTAGCGCTCATATTTTTAATTTTTTCAAAATCTGCAAAAACAGCATTTTTATATCTTCTCTCAAAAATGCTTTTCTGAAGAAGGGTAAATCTGTTGTTAACGCAGTAAATAATTGCGTTCTCGGCGCCTGTGATAACGGTTTTGTGCGCAAGGTGCATTCCGTCAAAATCGCCGAGGGCAACTGCTTTTCTTATTTTATCCATAGTTAAATCTGCGGCATAAGTTTAACCGCTTTCAATTCCTCACCGTTATTTTTCCCGAGGCCTAAAAAGCTGTTATCGGGTGAAAAAACGGTACAGACCTCGTCCTTCGGCGGGGCCTTTTTTATTCTTGATATGTCAAGCGCGCCGCCGTTTGAAAAACGCTTCGCCTGCGCGGGGGAGACATATACTCTTTTGTAATCCTTAAAAATTTCTGTTATGGGAATAATTAAATCATCAAAGCCTTCGCCGCGGTCTTTTCTCGCCTGAAGCTCGTCAAGCGTAACGCAGTCGCTTAAATCAAAGCCCATTGCTCTTGTTCTTACAAGGCTTGCCATAACTGCTCCGCAGCCGAGTGCTTTTCCGATATCGTCAATGAGCGAGCGGATATATGTGCCCTTCGAGCAGAGCACGTCAATTATGTATTCTCCGTTTTCATCTCCGATAAGCTCAAGCTTTTTTATCTCAACCTCGCACTTTTCGCGCTCAATTTCAATTCCCTGCCTTGCAAGGTCATAGAGCCTCGTTCCGTTAACGCTTTTCGCGCTGTACATCGGAGGCAGCTGCATAATTTTTCCCGTAAATGACGGAAGAAGGCGCAGTATGTCCTCCCCGGAAGCCGTTACCTCGCTTTCGGCAAGAACTGTTCCCGTTATGTCAAGCGTGTCGGTTGTCTTGCCTAAGATGAATGAGGCGCGGTAGCCCTTGTCACTGTCAGGCAAAAAGTCAAGAAAGCGCGTTGAGGTTCCGAGCAAAACGGGCAGAACACCTGTCGCCATAGGGTCAAGCGTTCCTGTGTGACCGATTTTTTTAATCCCGAGTATACCTCTGAGCTTTGAGACAACGCCGAAGGAGGTAATGTTCTTCGGCTTGTTAATGCAGATTATTCCCATACGTCCTCTTTTGCAACCTCGCCGCTGCTGAGTACCTCCTCGCACTTTTCAAGCAGGAGCTTTTTTGCCTCGGCGTAATCGCAGTCAAACTGGCAGGCGGAAGCCTGCTTGTGTCCGCCGCCTCCGAAAGCGTTTGCAAGCTTTGAAGCGTCAACGCTGTCATACGTTCTGATTGAGCATTTGCTTTTGCCGTCTGCCTTTTCCTTGATTGTAAGCCCGATTTCAACGCCCTCAATCTGGCGGGTGAGGGACGGAATAGCCTCCGTTTCCTCCTCGCTTGAGCCTGACTTTTTATACATATCCTGAGTAATGGTAATTACGCAGATTTTTTCATCGCAGAAAAATTCCATACCCTCAATGGCAAGCCTCTCAAGCGCCGCGAGCGATTTCGGCTTCTGCTCAAACATAATTCTGTTAATCCTTCCGTTGTCTGCGCCGAGGTCAATAAGCTCAGCCGCAGCGCGGTAGGTGTTTGAGGTGGTGCTTGCAAATTTGAAGCAGCCCGTATCTGTTGTAATTCCTGTGAAAAGGCACTCGGCAATGTGCCTGTCAATCTTGACTCTGAGCGCTTTTATAACCTTGAAAACGGTCTCCGCAGCCGCAGCCGCGTCAGCGTTTAAAAGGAGCTGCTCTGCGTAGCCCGTGTTGCTCGGGTGATGGTCTATGCAAAGGTCAATTTTACCCGCATATTTTTCTTCAAGCGAGCCGAGAAGCTTTTCGGTTGCAACGTCAACTGCAACTATGAATTCCTCTTCAAATTCGGGAATTTCAATATCATCAAAAAGATAACCGTATTTTTTCGGTATATCGTCTGCGCAGATAACTCTTGCCTTTTTGCCCATTTTGAGCAGAGCGCGGCAAAGCCCGTATCCGCAGCCTATGGTGTCGCCGTCGGGATGGGCGTGAGTGAGGATAAGGATATTGTCCTTTTCCCTGAGTATTCTCGCGCATTTTTCAACATTAATTCTCGTCATATTCTTCCTCTGAATACTGAATATTCTTTAATTTGTCAAAGAGCTCAAAGCCCTTTTCTATTGAATCGTCAGCAATGAATTTAAGCTCGGGAACCTTGCGGAGTCTGAGCGATTCGCCGAGTCTGTGTCGGATGAAGCCGCTCGCGCTCCTGAGCCCCTTAACAGATTCCTTAGCCTTTTCAATTCCCTCAACTGCGCTCACATAAACCTTGCAGTAGCTGAGGTCGTTGCTGACATCAACCTTGACAACGGTGAGCATATCCGAAACGCGCGGGTCCTTAACCTCGCGTAGAATGTGAATAAGCTCCCGCCTGATGTCCTCGGTAATTCTGTCAATTCTGTGTCCAGCCATTTATTTATTCTTCCTTTTTAGTCGCGATATTCTTCAACGATGTAGCATTCAAATACGTCGCCTACAGCGATGTCGTCAAAATCGGTGAGTGAGATACCGCACTCATAGCCTGAGGACACCTCTTTAACATCGTCCTTGAAACGCTTGAGGTTTTTGAGCTCAACGTCAGCAATCTGCTTGCCGTCTCTGATAACTCTTACCTTGCCGTCGCGTCTGATAGTTCCGCTTGTAACGATAGAGCCTGCAATAGTGCCTGCGGAGGAAATCTTATAAACCTCGCGAACCTCGGCGGTACCTGTGTCAACATCGCGGTATTTCGGAGCTCTCATTCCGCGCATTGCGTTTTCAATATCCTCAATCGCGTCATATATAATATTATATGTTTTAATTTCAATTCCGTCTCTGTTTGCGCTTTCCTGAGCAACAGGGTCAACGCTTGTTGCAAAGCCAACGATTATTGCGTTTGAAGCGTTTGCAAGCATAACGTCGCTTTCATTGATGATGCCGACTCCGCCGTGAATAATCTTAACGCGAACCTCGTCGTTGTCAATTTTGAGAAGCGACTGTTTAACGGCCTCAACTGAGCCCTGAACGTCAGCCTTAACGATGATGTTGAGCTCTTTCATCTCGCCGTCCTGAAGAGTGTCAAAGAGCGTGTCAAGAGTAACCTTCTGGAAAGCCTTGAATTCCTCCTCCTTAGCCTCTTCCTTACGCTGCTCAACAAGCTGCCTTGCAAGCTTTTCGTCAGATACTGCGTTGAATAAATCGCCGCTCATCGGCGCAGCGTCAAGGCCCATAATCTCAACGGGAACGGACGGGCATGCCTCGTTGAGCTTGCGGCCTCTGTAGTCAGTCATAGCTCTTACTCTGCCGACTGCAGTGCCCGCGATAATAACATCGCCTGATTTGAGAGTACCGTTCTGAACAAGAAGAGTTGCGATAGGACCTCTGCCCTTGTCAAGCTTAGCCTCAATAACAACACCCTTGGCTGATCTGTCTGGATTAGCCTTGAGCTCACACATCTCGGCAACGAGATTGATTGTTTCAAGGAGCTTGTCAATACCCATTTTTGTTTTGGCAGATACGGGAACGCAGATAATATTTCCGCCCCATTCCTCGGGAACAAGCTCGTGCTCTGTGAGCTGCTGCATAACTCTGTCAGGGTTAGCGCCCTCTTTATCCATCTTGTTGATGGCAACAATAATTTCAACGCCTGCAGCCTTAGCGTGGTTGATAGCCTCAATTGTCTGCGGCATAATACCGTCGTCAGCGGCAACAACGAGAACTGCAATATCTGTTGCCATTGCGCCTCTTGCACGCATTGCTGTAAATGCGGCGTGACCCGGCGTGTCAAGGAAGGTGATAACGGAGCCGTCCTCTGTCTTAACCTGGTAAGCGCCGATAGCCTGGGTGATTCCGCCTGCCTCGGTTGAGGTTACGTCTGTATTTCTGATTGCGTCAAGGATTGAGGTTTTACCGTGGTCAACGTGACCCATAACGCAGACAACGGGGCAACGCGGAATTGCGTTCTCATCGTTTTCGTCCTCTTCCTCGATAATCTGCTCTTCAATTGAAACGACAACCTCTTTTTCAACTCTTGCACCGAGCTCTGTACCAACGATTTCAGCTGTATCGTAATCGATAACCTCGTTAACAGTTACCATCATACCGAGCTTCATCAGTTCCTTGATAACCTCGTTTGCAGTCATTCTGAGAAGGGAAGCGAGCTCGCCGACTGTGATTTCCTCAGGAACGGAAATTTTAATCTGCTGCTTCTTTCTCTGCTCTGCTATTCTTGCAAGACGCTGAGCCTCAGTCTCCTTCTTGCGTGAATGCGGCTTTTTCTTTCTGTACTGCTTTGACTTCTGGTTAAGCTTCTGCTTCTTCTGATTGTCGTTATAATTGCTTGCAGGAGCTA
>CAMOWP010000131.1 GCA_946628455.1 uncultured Clostridia bacterium
GCGATGTATGAAATACCCTCCTGCTTGAGCGAAACTCCGGGGCTTGAGGAGGAGGTCATAACTCTTTTACCTGTGCTCGATACGCCGTATACCATATTGATTGCGGCGATTTCACTTTCAGCCTGAAGGAAACAGCCGCCGATTTTCGGCATACGCTTTGCCATATAAGCCGCAAGCTCAGTCTGCGGAGTGATAGGATAGCCGAAATAATGACGGCAGCCTGCTCTGATTGCAGCCTCGGCAATAGCTTCATTACCCTTCATTAAAACCTTTTCTGTCATATCATACACCTCATTTCTCAACCTTGATTACACAGTCGGGGCACATAGTTGCGCAGAAAGCGCAGGCAATGCATTTTTCCTGGTCGGTAATACCTGCAGGAGAATGTCCCTTTTTGTTAATTACGTCTTTTTTGATTTCGATTATCTGCTTCGGGCAGGCTGTTACGCACAGTCCGCAGCCCTTGCATAAATCTTCGTTAAAGGTTACCTTTGTCATACTATATCTCCTTTACAAATAATTTACTAATCAATCAGCTTTTTCTGAAGCTTAAGGGGAAGAATTTCCCCGTCAAACTCACAAGCTAAATCAGCCCTTACGCTTGTGAAAAGAAGCGGAAGCCCTGTGAGCTCCGACAGCCTTTTCGTTTGGACGAAGGTTGCCTTTACGTCCTCAGCCTGAGTCTCCGCTCCGACATTGGAGTTGTTGACTATGGCAGTGAACTTAATGCCTCCTGCCGCCTCAATTTCGCGCATAACCTCGATTGCCTCCTCGGCAGTTCTGGTCAGCGGACGGTAAAAATTGGCGACAAAAACCATTTCATAATTATTTTCTTTAAGGATGTAATCGCGGTAACGTCCGAGCGCGAGCGCGCCCCTTTCATCGCCGCCGATATCCATTATAGCACAAATCTTTTCATTTTGCACCAGTCCATATACTTCCTGCGGAAGCGCGGGCAAATCCACGTTAGAATTCGCATATGCGGGAGAGATAAGCTCAATTCCCGCCGCGCTGAGCTCCTCGGCTGAATCCTTGGTTCTGAAATAGGGATTGACTATATCGAGGTCAGCAATCTTCACCTCGTTCCCGAGGGAGTGAAGATAAAGCGCGTAGTTTACGGCGATATTCGTTTTTCCGCTACCGTAATGGCCTGCAAAAAGCGTTACTCTTTTCATATTTTACAGCTGATTTCTCATAATTTTACCGCTGATTGTCTTAGGAAGCTCGTCGCGGAATACAACGATTCGCGGATACTTATAAGGCGCGGTATTCTTTTTAACGTAATTCTGAATTTCCTTTTTGAGCTCCTCAGTAGGCTCAGTGCCCTTGACGAGAACGACGCTCGCCTTGACTACCTGACCTCTGATATCATCGGGAGCAGCGGAAACGCCGCACTCTAGTACATACGGAAGCTCCATAATTACGCTTTCAATTTCAAACGGGCCGATTCTGTAGCCTGAGGATTTGATAACGTCATCCTTACGGCTTACGTACCAGAAATAGCCGTCCTCATCGCGCCATGCGGTGTCGCCTGTGTGATACAGACCGTCGTGCATAGCCTCTTTCGTTTTTTCCTCATCGCGGTAATAGCCCTTGTAAAGTCCGCAGGGCTTGCCCTTATCCGTTCTTACAACGATTTCGCCTACCTCGCCCGTTTCAACGCTGTTGCCGTCATCGTCAACAAGGTCGATATCGAACTGCGGATTCGGCTTACCCATTGAGCCTACCTTAGTTCTTGAGCCGTAGAGGTTTGCTATGATGAGAGTTGTTTCCGTCTGGCCGAAGCCCTCCATAATTGAGAGGCCCGTCGCCTCCTCAAAGCGCCTGAACACCTCAGGGTTGAGCGCCTCGCCTGCCGTTGTCATATGATGAATGGAGGATAAATCGTATTTTGAAAGGTCCTCCTTAATGAACATACGAAGCATTGTTGGCGGTGCGCAGAAGGTTGTGATGTTATACTGCCTGAACATCGGGAGTAAATCGTCTGCGTGGAAGCGGTCAAAATCATAAACGAACACCGCGCCCTCGCACAGCCACTGACCGTAAAGCTTGCCCCAGAGCGACTTGCCCCAGCCCGTGTCGGAAATAGTGAAGTGAAGTCCGTCGCGCTCGCAGCAGTGCCAGTATTTAGCAGTTACAAAATGGCCGAGCGCATAGAGATACGAATGAGCAGCCATCTTCGGATTGCCCGTTGTTCCCGAGGTGAAGAACATAACCATTGTGTCATCGCCTGCAGGGGTATCCTTCGTTCTTTCATAATGAGTTGAGAAGATTGAATACTCTTTATCAAAATTATGCCAGCCGTCTCTTTCATCGCCGACAATAACTCTTGTTTCAAGAGTCGGTGAATCCTTCATAGCCTCTTCGACAGCTTCGGGAATACCGTCATCCTGAGTGCACACTATTGCCTTAACGCCTGCTGCGTTGAAGCGGTACACTAAATCGTGCGCCTTGAGCTGATTAGTCGCGGGGATTGCAACTGCGCCGATTTTATGAAGAGCTACCATTGCAAACCAGAACTGATAGTGGCGCTTTAAGATAAGCATTACCTTGTCGCCCTTTTTGATTCCGAGCGAGGTGAAATAGTTAGCGGCGCGGTTACTTTCGTGCCTGATATCGTTAAAGGTAAAGCGTCTTTCGTTTTTATGCTTATCAAGATGAAGCATAGCAAGCTTTTCGGGATATTTAAGCGCGATTTTATCAACAACGTCAAAGCCGAAATTGAAGCGCTCGGTATTCTTGAAGCTGATGTCTGTGAGCTTGCCCTTTTCGTTTTCAACGGTGTCGATAAACTCTTCGCAGATAAGCTTTTCTGACGGTCTTGTTGAAACGATGCTCTCCCTGATTTTTTCTTCCTTAGTCTCCTTACCAGGGAGAACGACTGCAAGGAAGGTGCAGTCCTCTCCGTCAACGGCAATCATACCGTGAGGGGTTGAGGAGTTATAATAAATTGAATCGCCCTCGTGAAGCACGGCAGTGTTTGAGCCAACCTGCACCTTAAGCGAGCCCTTGATTATTATATCAAATTCCTGACCTGAGTGCTTTGTAAGGTGGATAGGCTTATCCTGAAGCTCGTGGGAATATTCGTATTTTACCCAGTAAGGCTCGGCGATTTTATGCTTGAATTCGTGCGCGAGATTTTTGATTGTGATTCCGTCCTCTTTGGCGGTTTCCCTGCCCTCGCCCGCTCTCGTTACGGTAAACGAGGAAAGGTGCGCTCCCTGACCCTCAAGGAGCTCTGTGATTTCAATGCCGAAGGCAAGCGCGCATTTGTGAATAAAGGTGAACGGTAAATCCTGCTCGCCGCTTTCATACGCGATGTAGAGGTCCTTATCCACCTCTGTTTTCTTTGCCATCTTCGCTTCTGACCAGCCCATGATTTCTCTTGTGCCTTTGATTCTTGCGGCAACCTCTGACAGCTGGTTGAGTGTTGTGTTTTCGCTCATAGCTTTTTCTCCTTTTGAAAATCCTTTTTGATAGATTTTGTAAAACTCTGAGACATATAAAAACCCGTCCCAAAGTTTCCTTTGAGACGAGCATTGAAAACATTTTCAGCACCCGCGGTACCACTCAAATTGCACTTTCGTGCCACTCAGGCTCTATCAAGCCGTATGCCTTAACGCGGCCAAACGGGAAACGCCTACTTGCCTCGGCTTTCGGATTTCCGGCTCGGAAGTGATAGGAGCTTGAAAACATTACTTATCGGGCTTACACCGTCCCCGAATCGCTTTGAAGCTTTGCCTTCGTCCCTCTTCGTCATCGCTTTTAAAATTTTACTTATTATATCCCCTTGTAAAATATTTGTCAACACAATTTTCAAAAAATCTGAAATTTTTTTGCAAAAGCGCTTTATCGCGTTAAATCATTATTGACAAAAAGCGTTATCTTTGCTATTATCCTTTTTAGTAAATTTTTTTGCGGCTATAAAAAAGGAGGACAAAATGAAATTAAGAGAAGAACAGGTTTTCGGCATTGCAAGAAAAATTAAAGCGAATATGACGGGCGAAAGCTGGGAGCATATCACCCACAGCGTTGTTTCCTACGAGGCTGACGTTACGGAGCTTATGCCGCTCATTAAAAAGATGAACGAGGGCGCTGACAAGGCAAGCAAAATAACGGTAAATTCAGTTATGCTGAAAATCATAACAGAGGGAATCAAGGCTATGCCGCTTATCAACTCACACCTTGAGTTTGACAGAAAGCTCGTCAGAGGTACTCTTAAGGTCTATGACACGATTAATATTTCTGTTCCTATGGTGCTTCCCACGGGTGAAATGATGACGGTTAACCTCCGCGATATGGAAAAAAAGAGTATATCCGAAATGGACGCAGCAGTTAAGGAAACAGTTAAAAAGGCTAACAACAGCGATATTAACGAGGCGCTTTACAGCGTTTCCTTTAACGATACAATTGCAGGGCTCAAGAAGGGCAAGGTTTTTCAGGCGGCAAGAAGGCTTTACGGCGCAAAGATGCCGGGCAAGCACAAGGTTGAAACTCTTAAGGGAGACGAGAAGAAAAGATACTACTCAATCCCCGAAAGCAAGAGGCTTTCGCAGCAGGACCTTGAGCAGGGCACAATTACGGTATCCAACCTCGGCTCTGTTTACCGCGAGGGCTCACAGCGATGCTATATGCTGCAGATAGTTCCCCCGCAGACCTGCGTTATCGCGCTGCTTTCAATCCGCAAGGAGCCTGCTGTTATAACTGACGAAAACGGAAACGACACAATCGGAATCCGCCAGATACTGCCGATGACTCTTGCGTTTGACCACAGGGCGTACGATTACCCCGACATCATTCCGTTTTTCAGAAGGCTTGACGAGATTTTTGCAGACCCGTCGGTTATTAAAGACTGGAAATAATAACAAAACGCATTCCAAAAGGGGTGCCCGTCGTAAAGAATGTTCGCCCAAAAATGGCATCTTTTTCGCGAT
>CAMOWP010000132.1 GCA_946628455.1 uncultured Clostridia bacterium
CGAAGAGGGAGTGGAGGTTATCCGTGTCGTCATCGCGGCGGATAGCGTTCATATCCGTATAGATTCCCTCGCTGTGCTCGTAGCCGTATTTATAAAGAGCCATTCTTTTCCACTTTGCGAGAGACTGAACAACCTCAGCCTCACCTTCAATATTTTTCATTGTAAAATGAACTTTTCTCTCAACGCCGTTGAGGTCGTCGTTTATGCCGCTTGCCTTCGTTACCATTATCGGAGCGGTTACGCGGTCAAGGTTAAGCGCCTTGCTGAGCTTCAGCTGAAACGTGTCCTTAACGGTTTTTATTGCGTACTGAGTCTCTCTCTGTGAGAGCTTTGTTTTGTATCCTTCGGGGTAAATCATAATCATACCTCCTTAATGATTAATCATATATCTGTCAATTTCCCACTGACTTATCTGCGTTTTGTATTCATTCCATTCGCGCTTTTTGCCTTCAATATAGTTATTGAAAACGTGGTTGCCGAGCGTTTCCTTAATAAACGGGTCCCTTTCGGCTTCCTTAATTGCTTCCTCAAGCGTTGCGGGCAGACATTCAATTCCTGCCTCGGCAAGCTCGCTGTCAGAAAGGATAAAAACGTTTTCATCGTATGACGGTTTAGGAACAAGCCCCCGCTTAATGCCGTCAAGACCTGCGGCAAGGCAAAGCGCCATTTCAAGATAAGGGTTGCAGGTCGGGTCGGGGCAGCGAAGCTCAACTCTTGTGCCTTTTCCGCGGCTTGCGGGAATTCTCACAAGGCAGCTTCTGTTTGACGTGCTCCACACAAGATAGCTCGGCGCCTCGTAGCCCGGAACAAGTCTTTTATATGAGTTTACAGTCGGGTTGGAAAATACAGCGATACCCTTTATGTGCTCCATAATTCCCGCAATAAAGGAATACGCCTCTTTGGAGAGCCCGAGCTCGCCGTTCGGGTCGTCAAAAATATTTTTGCCTGTTGCAATATTATAAAGGCTCATATTTGTGTGCATACCGCTGCCGTTGATACCGTAAATCGGCTTTGGCATAAAGGTTGCGTGAAGGCTGTGCTTCGTTGCATAAGTCTTTACAACGTGCTTAAAGGTCATAACGCGGTCTGCGGTAAGCAAGCCGTCTCCGAACTGAAAATCAATTTCGTGCTGACCTGCGGCAACCTCGTGGTGAGAAGCCTCAATCGTGTAGCCCATATCTTCAAGCGCAAGGCAGATATCGCGGCGGCAGTTTTCACCGTGGTCAATCGGGTTAAGGTCAAAGTAGCCCGCCTCGTCTCCCGTTTCAAGGGTCGGTTTGCCGTCCTCGTCAAGTTTGAAAAGGAAGAATTCACATTCGGGGCCTACGTTAAAGCCATATCCAAGCTGCTTGGCTTCCTCCATAACCCTGATTAAAACGTTTCGCGGGTCGCCTTCAAACGGCGTTTCGTTATCGGCTTTATATACTGAGCAGATAAGCCTTGCCGCCTGAATTTCCTGGTGCTTCAGCCACGGAACGATAGCCCACGTGGCGTAATCGGGATGAAGGTACATATCGCTCTCGTCAATCCTTACGAAGCCGTCGATTGAAGAGCCGTCAAACATACATTCATTGTCAAGCGCCTTTTCAAGCTGCGATACGGTAATTGCAACGTTTTTCATCCTTCCGAACAGGTCGGTAAACTGAAGCCTTACAAATTCAACGTTGTTTTCCCTTGCGCTTTTTAAAATTTCTTCCTTCGTCATTTTCTTTCTCCTAAAAGCTGCATAAGTTTTTCTGCTGCAATTTTTGTTTCCTCGGGGTCGCCGAAGGTTGTGAAGCGGAAATAGCCGTCTCCGTTTTCGCCGAAGCCGACTCCCGGCGTTCCCACAACCTGTATGCTGTCAAGCAGATAATCAAAAAATTCCCAGCTTGACATATTATCGGGGCATTTCATCCAGATATAAGGCGCGTTCTTCCCGCCTGAATACCATATTCCGATTTTATCAAGAGCGTCGGTTAAAACCCTTGCATTATTCTTGTAAACCTGAATGTTCTCCATAATCTGTCGCTGTCCTTCGTCGGTAAACACTGCTGCAGCGCCCTTTTGAATAATGTATGAAACGCCGTTCGTTTTGGTCGTTCTGTTGCGTACCCACATAGCGTTCAGGCTCATACCGTTTCTTTTAAGCTCCTTCGGGATAACGGTATATCCGAGCCTTGTTCCCGTAAAGCCTGCTGTTTTTGAAAGCGAACAGATTTCAATTGCGCAGGCTTTTGCGCCTTCAATTTCAAATATGCTGTGCGGTATATCCCCGTCCTCAATGAACGCTTCGTACGCCGCGTCAAAAAGGATAACGCTGTCATTGTTGTTTGCGTAGTCAACCCACGCCTTGAGCTTTTCCCTTGTGAAAACTGCGCCCGTCGGGTTGTTGGGGGAGCAGATATAAATTATATCCGCTTTTAAGCTTTTATCGGGATACGGCGCGAACATATCCTTTTCACTCGCGTAATAATGAATAATGTCCCGACCTTCAATAATATTAGCGTCAACGTAAGCGGGGTAGGCGGGCTCAATCACAAGCGCCGTGCTGCTTTTATCAAATAAATCGAGTATATCGCCGAGCTCGTCGCTCGCGCCGCTTGATATGAAAATTTCATCGCTTTCGAGCATAACGTCTCTTTTTTTATAATGCTTTGCGATAGCTTCCCTTAAAAACAGCTCGCCCTTTTCGTCAACATAGCCCTGAAAGGTTTCCTTTTTCGCCATATCGTCCACCGCACTGTGCAGCGCAGATATAACCGCACTGCACAGGGGTAAAGAGACATCGCCTATTCCGAGCTTATAAATGTGTTTGAACGAGTACATTTTTGAATAGGCGGATATCTTTTTTGAAATGTTATAAAACAAATATGAATCCTTTAAAGCTGCATAATTCATATTGGGTGTAAGCATTTTATTTCTCCTTTAGCGCAGCGCCGATAAAGCCCTTGAAAAGCGGGTGCGGTCTGTTCGGTCTGCTCTTGAATTCGGGGTGAAACTGAACTCCGATATAAAAATCTCTGCCCGAAAGCTCAACCGTTTCAACAAGCCTGCCGTCGGGTGAAAGGCCGCTGAGCGTCAGCCCATGTTTTGTGAGTAAATCGCGATATTCATTGTTGAATTCGTAGCGGTGGCGGTGGCGCTCGCTTATGCTTTCAGCTTCGTAAAGCGTTCTTATTACCGTGTTTTTTTGCAAAACGCAGGGATAAGCGCCGAGGCGGAGAGTTCCGCCCTTGTCAATTTCATCGCTCTGGTCGGGCATAAAATCAATAACCTTGTTATTGCAGCCGCCGTCAAATTCACCTGAATTTGCGTCTGTAATTTTTGCAACGTTTCTTGCGTATTCAATAACTGCAATCTGCATACCGAGGCATATTCCGAAATAGGGCACGCCGTTTTCCCTTGCGTATTTTGCGGCGCTTATCATTCCTTCAATGCCGCGGCTTCCGAAGCCTCCGGGAACGATTATTCCGTCAAGCCCCGTAAGTATTTCCGCTGCGTTTTCGTCTGTTATTTTTTCCGAATCGAGCCAGCGGATTTTTACATTTGCATCGTGGAAGTAGCATGCGTGTCTCAGCGCTTCTGCAACTGATAAATATGCGTCGTGAAGCTCAACGTATTTTCCGACAAGCCCGATATAAACCTCTTTTCTTTCAGCCTTGATTTTGTTTACAAGCGCCGTCCAGTCGGCAAGGTCGGGCTCAGGTGCGGCAATACCGAGCTCCCTGCAAACAATCTCCGAAAAGCCCGATTTTTCAAGCATAAGCGGGGCTTCGTAGAGATTCGGAAGAGTTATGTTTTCAATTACGCAATCCCGCTTCACGTTGCAGAAAAGCGAAATCTTGTCAAAAATTGATTCCTCAAGCGGCTTGTCACAGCGCAGAACAACGATATTAGGGTTTACGCCCATGCCCTGCAGCTCCTTAACGGAATGCTGAGTCGGCTTCGTTTTGTGTTCGTCTGAGCCGCTGAGAAACGGAACGAGGCAAACGTGTATAAACAGGCTGTTTTCGCGCCCTACCTCGAGCGAAATCTGCCTTACCGCTTCAATAAACGGCTGAGATTCAATATCTCCTATGGTTCCGCCGATTTCAGTTATAACAACGTCTGCGTCCGTTTTTCTGCCTACGGAATAAACAAATTCCTTTATTTCATTCGTTATATGCGGAATAACCTGAACGGTTGAGCCGAGATATTCGCCGCGGCGCTCCTTGTTGAGAACGTTCCAGTAAACCTTGCCTGTTGTAAGGTTTGAGTATTTATTAAGATTTTCATCAATAAAGCGCTCATAGTGGCCGAGGTCAAGGTCTGTTTCAGCGCCGTCCTCGGTTACGTAAACCTCTCCGTGCTGAAACGGGCTCATGGTTCCGGGGTCAACGTTGATATAAGGGTCAAGCTTCTGCGCTGCAATTTTAAGCCCTCTCGCCTTAAGAAGCCTGCCGAGAGAGGCTGCCGTTATTCCTTTTCCGAGCCCCGAAACAACGCCGCCCGTAACAAAAATATACTTTGTCATATCATCAGTCCCATGCAGTAGTGTTCTGGCAGTATTCGCTTTCACTGTCAAGCTCTGCGTTGTAATATGATTTATCAATTCTGTTTTCTTTTTTATCTGCAGAAAGGATGTCGCTGATAACTATCATTCTTGAAATTAAAGGTATTTCCTTTGTCATTTTAATCCTCCGAAAAGAGTGAAGGGCGCCGTCAGCTTTCGCCGAAGACACCCTTGCCCCATATATTAAAGTTTGTTATAGGTTCGTTTGCGACCGCTGCCGGTGGCAGATGAAGGGAGCAATAAGAACTGCCGAACGGTCAAAATTTTAAGCCGCCGTATCGGGCGAGCGCAAAAATTTTGGTCACCGTTGGTCGAACTCGTTTGCGACCGCTGCCGGTGGCAGATGAAGGGAGCAATAAGAACTGCCGAACGGTCAAAATTTTA
>CAMOWP010000133.1 GCA_946628455.1 uncultured Clostridia bacterium
TTTATGGCGCTTTCGCTTTACACCTTCCCTGACCCGAGCAATGAAGAAAAGCGGTGGAACACAAGAATACATCTTGATTTGAGAGACTAAAATAATGAACGATTTAATCAGCATTGTTATACCTGCGTATAACGCGGCGGCGTTTATTTCAAAAACGCTTGATACAATTTTAAAGCAGACGTATGAATACTTTGAGGTTGTTGTTATAAACGACGGCTCAAAGGACAATACGCTTGATATTCTTAAAGAATATGAAAAAAAAGACAGCAGAATCCGCGTTTTCTCTCAGGAAAACGGCGGAGTTTCCGCTGCGCGAAATACTGCCCTTACGAAAATCAAGGGAAAATATATAACGTATATCGACGCTGACGATTCAGTCCCGCCTACCGCGCTTGAGGATTTAATGTCCTTTATGGCGGAGGATGTTGACCTTGTAGTCGGCTCGCACGATGAAATCAGAATCGGCAAAAAGCATCACCTTGAAAAGCCTAAGGTTATTGAGGGAAAGGATATCCCCGAGCGTTTCAGGGAATATGACCCCGTTGTGTGGTGGCCGTGGGGCAAGCTTTTCAGAGCGAGCATAATTTTTGATAACGAGCTGAGATACGATACTAATATCACCTTCGGCGAGGACCACATTTTCAATCTTCTTTACGGAAAATATATAAAGGGCAAGGTTGTTGTTACGGATAAGATAGTTTATAATTATCACTATATCCGCGGCGGGCTCTGCTCAAAATACTATCCGAATATGAACGACCTTCAGAAATACGTTTATATTGAGATTGAAAACTTTTTCGGCGGCCATGATACTACTCCTTATCCTATCAGGGTCCATTATTCGGGCGCGTATCTTAAGGGGCTTGTGGATTATTATGCGGCGTGGCTGAAGCTTGACGAGGCGGTAGCAAAGGTGAGGGAAAGCTTTGATATGTACAGCGATATAACGGACGAGCATACGCTTAAGGAATTCTTCGCTCCCGAGGAGTACGCGTTTATCGAAAAGGGCGATTTTGCTTCGTTTACAAAGCTTTACATTAAGAATAACCCGAGGAAAACAACAATCAGAAAATACAGAAGATTCATAAGAAGAACTCTTGAGTTCGGGCAAAAGATATTTCTTAAAAGAATATAATTAAAAGCGTTAACGCACTACGCGTTAACGCTTTTCTTTGTATATGAAGTTGTGATTTTCTTTCTTAGCTTTGAAGCGGGATAGCTTATTATAACAGTCGCAATAAGAACTAACGCATACTGCCATAAGCTAAGCAGCTCGCCGTGCCTGAAAAGAATACATATTCTTGATATTGCAATATGAATAAGATACGTTTCAAGCGACATTGAGCCGAAAAGCTTCAGTAATTTAAGGAGTTTTTCTGTTTTGATAAGCTTTAGTAAAAACGTAAGAACTAAAAGCAAAGACAGCGCTAAAAGCTCCTGTGAAAGCCTTTCATAATAATTCGGAAAGCTTTTGTTAATCAGCCCGCTTGAAACAAGAACGCTTTTATAAATCGGGATATGATTTGCAAGCCCTTTAAAGCCTTCAAATTTAACAAAGCCCCAAAGTATTATGCCTGCTGCCGAAATGGCTAAATATTTCCACGTTAGTCTTTTCTTTTCATAAACGAGGCGCCCGAAATAACAGCCGATAATAAAAATAGGAATTCGCGCAAAGCCGATTTCAAAATAATTATATATTTCGGGAATAAAGCGGTTAAGGATAATACAAAAGACAAAAACTGCAATGCACGTAAACACTGTGAACGCAAGGCTTGCGCCCCTGATTTTCTTTTCAAGCCCGAGGAGCCTGAAAATTAAAGGATAAATCAGGTAAAACAGCATTGACCAGTAAATATACCAGTTTATATTTGAATCTGTATACCAATAAGATATTCCAAAAATATCGGATAAAAATGTTATTATTTTTGCTTCGCCGAATACAAAATCAATGCAGATAAAAAGCGGAATGCTGATTATCAGAGCAGGGAGATAAACGTTGAGCGTTCTCTTTGCGATATAATCTTTATAGCGTGGACCTTTTGATAAAGAATAATAAAGCCCGATTCCCGAAAGAAGAAAGAATATTTCAACGCCTATATTTAAGGTGTAAAGCAGGGAATCTCCGGGGAAATGCGGGTATTTTACAAAGCAGGTTAAGTGGTGTACAAATATCAAAAGAGCCGATATACCCATAAGCTCGCTTCGGTATATACTGAAATCGTTATAGTTTACCGGTTTTTCTTTCATTTAAATCTCCTGCCCGTCAGTCAGTCGTTTTGATTATTTTGTAATCTCTTGATTTGAGAATTCTTACAAGGTCTGCGTTGTTTTTAATCGGCTCTTTTGTTATTATTCCGCCGCGTGCACAGTGCTTGGGCTCGTGAAAATCCGAGCCTGAGCTAACAAGCTTTCCCGTTTCAATCGCCCATTGAAGCGCCTTGAAATTCGTTTTTGCATCACATTTGCCGTTGAATATTTCAATTCCGTCAATGTAATCGGGGTTGCAGGGTCTTATATACCAGCGAAACGGGTGCGCCTGAAAAACAAGATACCCCTGAGAATGCATAAGCTTATACGCCTGCTTTTCCCGGAGCGCCATAAGGTTGCCCTGTTTTCTTAACCATTCGGGGTCAATTCCGTATACGAGATAATCTGCGCCGGTTGCATAGTGCCTGAGTTCCATTCCGAATAAAACGGTGAATTCGTCAGTTTCGTATTTCTTCATTTCTTCGTAAGATGAAATGTAAAAATCAATAAATTTCTGCGGCTTCAAATAATTCTTGTCGCCGAAGGTCAGCGGGCTGTAATGCTCGGTAACAACTATTCCGGAATAGCCCTTGTCCTTATACATCTGAACAATATCCTTCGGGTGCACCCTGCCGCACTGACTTACCATATTTGTATGACAGTGAAGTTCATATTTATATTCCATTAAAGTACCGTCCTTTTATAAATTTCCTTTACGTCGTCAGCAGTCAAAACAGTCGGATGGGTTTTGAGTTTTTCAACGTTCACCTTTGAAACAAATTCATCTATTCTGCTTTCGTCAGCCTTCGGGAAGGGAAGGTCGAATTCAGAGAGCAGGGAATTGAATATTCTGAGACCGTCTTTTGCGCTTTTTCCGCCCATAAGAGCGCCAAGCTCATCAAGTGTTTTGAGCACATAGGCTCTGCCGCGGCTGTCGTTTACGTTTTTGTTGTTTTCAAGCGCGTATTCCCAGAGCTTGCTCTGAAGCGCAGCAACGGAGTGACCGTGAGACGTGGAGCAGTTCATTGTTATATTATAGCAAAGGGCGTGCGCTGCGGTTGTTCCCGTAAGGTTAATCGCTTTGCCGCCGTAGTATGAAGCCCAGAGCATACCGAGATTTCCTTCGGGCTCGTTATTCATATATTTTTCTTTATTCTCAAAGAAAAGCCTTATTGATTTTGCGGCGTATTCCTTGCTGTTATCGTCAGCCTTAGTGCTCCAAAAGCTTTCGATTGAGTGGCAGAGTGCGTCAAGGCAGGTTGCCTTTCTCTGATAAAGCGGAAGGGTATCAAGCAAATGCTCGTCAAATAAAATATAATCGGGAATGAACGCAAGGTTGTGAACGCTGAACTTGTCAACGTCGTTTATGTAAAAAACTGATATTTTAGTCGCTTCGCTTCCCGTTCCAGACGTGGTCGGGATAAACAGCGTTTTATAATCGTTGTTTTCCATAGGCTCGCTGAGCGCCTTGCTGACGTCATTAGTTGCCATAAGGCGAATCATCTTTGCGCTGTCCATAGGGCTTCCGCCGCCTGCCGCAATCATAAAGTCACAGCCTTTGCTCTTGAAAAGCTCGCTTGCGGGGAGCATATCGTCAAAGCGCGGATTCGGGCGGATGTTATCGTAAACAACAATATCAAACTGCTTTAAATATTCAAACAGCGCAGTTTTCTGAAAGCTCTTTCCACAGCAGAGAAAGGGCTTTTTAACGTTGTTTTCCTTTAATATCTTTTCAATTTCAGTATAGCTTTTTAAGAATTCAGACATACTGCTTCTCCGTTTATTTTTTATTTATCTGAGCTAAAAGAAAAGGCTGAGTTAAAGGATAGGTCCAGCTTTTCGGAAGCTCATCCGTAATAATAATCTTTTCAATTTCGCTGTGAAGCTCTTTTTCAAATTCAGTTATTTCTGCATAGTAAAGCCTGCCGAAGGTTTCTTTTCCTCCGAAAAGCCCGGGCGAGGTAACTGAGTAATAACAAACGGGCTCAATTTTAAATCTTATTGCACCCGTTTCCTCATAAAGCTCGCGCCTCGCTGTTTCGTCTATGCTTTCGCCTTCTTCTCTGCGGCCGCCGGGGGATTCATAAGTGTCGCGCTCTCTGTGCTTGCAGAATACCCATTTCCCGTCAGACTTAGTTGCAATTACGGCAAATTTAAGAAGTTCGTCGGAAACCATTTCATAGAGCTTAACCTCTTGCATAATTATTTCAGTTTCAAAATACTGCTCCTGAAAATGAACGGCAGATTCAATCTCCTGTTTTGTGAAGGTAATGCCTTCGGGCGCGACTACCCACTTTTCCTCAACGTCATTGTTTCTGTGGATAATGGCAATAACAATACCCTCAAATTCTTTTACGGGTACGTCAACACCGAGAATATACGCGTCCTGCTCTTCACCGTCTGGAGCAATTATTCCGTCAACATAACCGTAATTCACAGGATAGTACAAATCCTTATGCTCTGGATGAAACGTTCCAAGCGGTCTGTCAACCGTTACTTTAACTTTTTTACCAAGCATATCATTTACCTCACAGCCATTGTATGAAAGCTGTCTTATCAGCGCTGTTATAACCTGCCTGTTTATAAAAATTCAGCGTTCTTTCATCCTTTGAGCCAGTGAGCAACATCATTTTATAGCAGTTTTCTTTCTTCGCAATATCTCTTGCGTAGT
>CAMOWP010000134.1 GCA_946628455.1 uncultured Clostridia bacterium
AACCGTTTCAAGATGGAAGCAGCTTCTGAGGTAGGTGTTAACCTTAAGCAGGGTTACAACGGTGACCTTACTTCCAAGCAGGCTGGCTCAATCGGCGGTCAGATGGTTAAGAAAATGATTAAGGCTTACGAAGAGTCAATGAGATAAGAGAAAAAACAAAAAGCGGCTGTTGCCTGAGCAAACAGCCGTTATTTTTTACATAAGCTCGCAGATTGTGTCTGAGAACTGAGTCGGGTTATCAATCGCAAGACCTGCAATGAGTCGAGCCTGATTATAAAGAATATTAGTATATTTTTCAAGCTTTTCATCGTCCGCGTCTGCAAGCTTCTGAGCAATCGGGTGATTGCTGTTGATTTCAAGAACAAGCTGCGCCTTGACATCGTTGCCTGCGCCCGGCATCTGGGAGAAAACCTTAGCCATTTCAAGGCTTACATAGCCCTCTGCGGCGATGCTGACAGCGTGCGAGCCGAGCTTGTTTGTGAACTTAACTGCGGTAACCTCGTCGCCGAGGAAGCCCTTCATCTTGTCGAGAAGCTCCTTTGAGTCCTCGTTCTTCTTCTGAGCCGCTTCCTTCTCTGCGTCAGTTGAAAGGTCAAATTCATCCTTCTGAATATTTACGAAATGCTTGCCGTCGTATTCCATAAGCATCTGAACTGCAAATTCGTCAACGTCATCTGTGAAATAAAGCACCTCGAGCCCCTTATCCTTAACGGCTTCGCACTGCGGAAGAAGCGCGATTTTTTCTTCACTTTCACCGCAGGCATAGTAAATGTCATCCTGCGAATCAGCCATTCTGTCTCTGTATTCCTTAAGGGTTACGTAGCCGCCGTTTGAGGATTTGAAGAGGAGTAAGTCCTTGAGCCCGTCCTTGTTTATTCCGTAATCGGCATAAACGCCCCACTTGAGCTGAATGCCGAAGGTTTTGAAGAATTCCTCGTATTTCTCTCTGTCCTTCTTAAGCATTTTCGCAAGCTCGCTCTTGAGCTTTTTATCAATTGCCTTAGCGATAATCTTAAGCTGGTGGTCGTGCTGAAGCACCTCTCTCGAAATGTTGAGGGTAAGGTCCGCGCTGTCAACAAGACCCCTTACAAAGCTGAAATAATCGGGAAGCAGGTCGGGGCACTTGTCCATTATAAGCACACCGTTTGAATAGAGCTGAAGCCCCTTTTCATAGTCCTTTGTATAGAAATCCATAGGCGCGTTTTTCGGAAGGAACATAAGCGCGTCAAACGTAGCCTGGCCTTCGGTTTTTGAGTGAATAACAAGCGCCGGGTCTGTGTAATCATAAAATTTCTGCTTGTAAAATTCGTTGTATTCCTCGTCTGAAATCTCGTTTTTGTTCTTCCTCCAGAGCGGAACCTGAGAGTTGAGAGTCTCCTCGTTAATCTCTGTTATATATTCGCCCTCGTTGTCCTTATCGGGAACCTCGTGAGACATTTCCATAACGATAGGATAGCGGATATAATCGCTGTATTTTTTAACGAGAGACTGGATTGTATACTGGTCAAGATACTTGTCAAAATCCTCATTTTCAGTGTTTTCCTTAATAAAGAGCGTAACCTCTGTTCCGCGCTCCTCCTTTTCGCAGGGCTCAACGGTGTAGCCGTCAACGCCCTCGCTTACCCATTTAAATGCTGCCTCCTCGCCGAGAGCCTTTGAAACGACCTCAACTCTGTCAGCAACCATAAATGAGGAGTAAAAGCCAACGCCGAACTGGCCGATAACCTCAATGCTATCAATGTTTTCGTCACCCTCGTTTTCCTTTTTGAAATTGAGGGAATCTGATTTTGCGATTGTTCCGAGATTAGTTTCAAGCTCGCTTTCCGTCATTCCGATTCCGCGGTCTGAAATCGTGAGCTTGCGGGCTTCCTTATCAATATCAATCCTGATTTTAAGGCTGTCCTTTGACGCGTCAATGCTGCCGTCTGTCAGGGATTTGAAATAAAGCTTATCCGTTGCGTCGCTTGCGTTTGATATGAGCTCGCGAAGGAAAATCTCCCTGTGCGTATAAATTGAATTAATCATCATATCAAGGAGCTTTTTTGACTCAGCCTTGAACTGTTTTTTTCTCATATATATCACCTCATAATAATAAAATTGCGTTAAATTAGCACTCTTAACATCCGAGTGCTAACTATATTATATTCCATTATTTTCATTTGTCAAGAGGGAAATAAAAAACGGGAGGGAATCCGTTCCCTCCCGTGAATTATAATTTGAGCTTAGTCCTTAGCCTCAATCAGTTTACAGCTTACCTCAAAGGTTTTGATGTTGTTTCCGTCAATTCTTGCAATTGTTAGCTTAACCGTGTCGCCGGGCTTGCTCTTTGCAAGAATCGATGTAAGAATGTCAACCGACGTCATGGTTTCGCCGTTTGCCGCAACAATCATATCGTTCTTTTCAACCTTGCCGTAAAGGCCTGATTCGCTGTCAACCTCGCTGATAATCATTGCGCCCTCGCAATCCTTGAAGCCCTTCTTTTCAAGCGCAGCAAGAATCTGGCTACCGCCGTCAGAGGTCATCATTGAAAGCGTTGCATATGTGATGCCGAGCTTTGCTCTGCCTTTAACGTAGCCGTCCTTAATGAGCGCGTTTGCAGTCTTAACCGCAGTGTTGCTCGGAACAGCGAAGCCCATTCCCTCGTACTCGGTTGAGGCAATCTTTGAGGAGTTGATTCCGATTACCTGACCCTGCATATTGAAGAGCGCGCCGCCTGAGTTACCCGGGTTGATAGCCGCGTCAATCTGGATACACTCGTTGTTATAGCCGATTTTTGACTCTACGGGAACGGCAAGTGCCGAAACTATGCCCTTTGTTACGCTGTTTTTGAATTCGAGACCGCCGGGGCAGCCGATTGCAACGCAGTCCTCGCCGACGTTTATATCCTCGCTGTCGCCGAATTCCGCAACCTGAAGACCCGTTGCGTCGATTACGAGCACGCCTATATCCGTCTGTGCGTCGCTGCCGACGAAGCGTGCGTCGTATTCCTTGTCGTTATCAAGTGTAACTGTGAACTTTGTTCCTTCCTCAATAACGTGAGCGCAGGTTATAATATAGGTTTTACCGTTTGCCTCGCTCATTATTACGCCTGAGCCCTCGCCTGATTTAACATCGCCGTCTGAGTTCGCTTCGTTTCCGTAGCCGTAAAAATCACCGAAGCTTTCAAAGCTGTCCTGCTGAGCGTATACGGTGATTCCAACGCAGGAATCCTTGGTCTGTTCAACAACGCCTGCAACGGTGTAAGAGCCGTCTCCGTTTTTCTTTTCGGCTTCTTCGCTGCTTTTAACCTCAGCCTGAGCGTCGTCGGTGTTATCGTCAGAGCTGTCGTTGCCGTTCTTGCCGAATTCCTCAAAAATATTGCTTGAAGAATCATTGCTTTTTGAGCTTGTATTGCTGTGATTGATTGCGTAAATAATTCCCGTAAATGAAATCGCAACAGCAATAACAGCTATTATGATAATAACAATTCTTGCGGTGTTTTTGCGCTTCTTCTCAGGTGCGGGGAACGCAGGACTCTGCGGTGCCTGAACGGGCGGAACCTCCTGCCTCGGAACGCGCTGCTGATTGAAAGCAGGCGGTATTTCAAAGTTGTTTGAAGCAGCTCTCGGTTCTGCTGTCGGAACTGCAGGGGGAGCAATCGGAGTAGCAGGCGGCTGGATAGGAGGCTGATAAAACACAGCTCTGTCATATGTCGGCGCACTGTAGCTCTGCTCAGGCGTGGGCTGCTGATATACCGGCTGAATCGGAGGAGCAATCGGCGCTGCAGGCGCTGCGGGCTCCTCTGCCTGAGGAGTGATTTCCTGAGGTGCGGCAGCTTCCTCAGCAGGCGCTGAAAGCGGAACTGTCTCGTAAGCTGTTGCCGTCTCTTCTTCAGACTCGTCAGGTAAATGCGAAAGCTGCTGCGTTTCTCCGTAAACGGGAGCAGGCTCTGACGGAGCTTCCGTCTCAGCAGCGGGCTCCGGGGTCTGCGCAGCAGGAGCAGCTTCGGTCTCCTCCCTGATTATCGGAGCCTCGGTATTGCCGAAAATCGGCTCCCGGGGATTAACCTCTTTTTTATCGTCGTTATCGAAAATGTCCTTAAATAAATCATCCATAGTTGTTCATCCTTTCCGTAAAGAATTTCTGAGATTGCAGGTGCTTATCCTGCTTGAGTATTGTTATAATCCCGAAGATTAAACAAATATTAAATGCTTATTCTGCCTTCGGAAGAGTGAAAATAAACTCCGCCTCGTTCTCGTTTTCCGAGCGGGCGAAAACTCTTCCGCCGTGCATTTCAACTATCATCTTAACAATGTATAATCCGAGCCCCGTGCCCTTGGCGTCAAGGCTTCTTGATTTGTCAACCTTGTAGAATCTTTCAAAGATTCTTGAAAGCTCGCTGTCCTTTATTCCGATACCGCTGTTCTTAATTGATATCTCAAGCTTGCTGCCTATATCCCTGATACCAATTTTAATATATCCGTTTTCATTAGTAAATTTAACAGCGTTGTCAAAAATGTTATAAATTACCTGATAAATCATATCGGTGTCGGCGTAGACGTACATCGGGTCAAGGTAGTCAAGCCCTCTGATTTCAATATTCTTTTTGTCTATCTTCTGCTCAAAGGTGAGAAGGATATGAATAATCTGGTCGGTAATATTATAATTTTTCGGCTTCATTTCGAAATCGCCCGATTCCATTTTGCTCATATTGAGCATTGCAACAACAAGGCGGGAAAGGCGGCGCACCTCGTCAGACACGATTTTAAGATAGTATTCGTGCTTTTCCTTGGGGATTGTTCCGTCAAGAATGCCGTCAATAAAGCCTGCAATCGAGGTCATCGGGGTTTTTAGCTCGTGTGAAACGTTTGCAACAAAGGAGCGCCTTGAGCCCTCAAGCTTATCAAGCGCCTCAGCCATATCGTTGAAGGCGTAGC
>CAMOWP010000135.1 GCA_946628455.1 uncultured Clostridia bacterium
TCTATTGCTCAAAAAATGTTAACCTCGTTAATTCTCAGCTGAAATTTCAGGGTGATAACTGTGTGATTTTCTTAAGCAAAAATTCTCATTATTATTACCTTGATATTTCGGTTTACAGAAATTCAACGCTTTATATCGGGAAAAACAATTATTTCAACGGCGCAATCCACGCTGTGCTTTCTGAGCAGAAAAATATAATTATCGGAAGCGAAAATCTTTTTTCATTCGGCGTGTGGCTCAGGACTGCCGACCCGCATCTTGTTTACAGCGCTGAAACTATGAATCGCGTTAACCCGTCAAAAAGTGTTTTTATAGGCGACCACGTATGGATAGGTCAGGGCGCGATGATTCTCAAGGGAAGCGAAATCGGCTCAGGCAGTATCCTCGGCGCAATGGCGGTCTGTGCGGGAAAGAAAATTCCTTCAAACACCTCGTGGGGCGGCAACCCCGCAAGGCAGATAGGCGAGGGATTATTCTGGAGCGGAGAATCCGTTCACTCCTGGGATGATGAGGAAACACAGAAGCATCAGACCTTTACGGAAGAGCCGTATATATTTAAAGCGGACGGGGAAAGCGTTGCTTTTTCCGATATAGACGAGGCGCTTAAGAACAAATCACCCGAGGAAAGAGTGGATTATCTTAAGAAGCTCAGCAAGAATAAATCAGTCAACAGGTTTGCAGTTAACCCTGTTGAGGATAAGAAAAAGAGGAATGGCTTATGGCGAAGATAAATAAAACAGATTACGATGTAATAATTATCGGCGCAGGCCCGGGCGGAATATTCTCAGCCTATGAGCTTGCAAATAAAAACAAAAAGCTTAAAATTGCCGTTTTTGAGGCAGGAAACGAGCTTGCAAAGCGCAAGTGCCCGATTGACGGCGAAAAGGTTAAATCCTGCATAAACTGCAAAACCTGCGCAATTATGAGCGGCTTCGGCGGAGCAGGCGCTTTCTCCGACGGAAAGTATAACATCACCAACGATTTCGGCGGAACGCTTTACGAATATATAGGTAAGAAAAAAGCAACCGAGCTTATGGAATACGTTGACGAGATTAACGTTAACCACGGCGGAAAGGACTGCAAGCTTTATTCAACGGCAGGCTCGCAGTTCAAAAAAATCTGTATGCAAAATCAACTGCACCTGCTTGACGCTTCGGTCCGCCACCTCGGAACAGATATTAATTATATCGTGCTTGAAAATATTTACAGCGAGCTCAAGGATAAGGTCGAATGGCATTTCAACACCCACATCAACACTGTTGAAAAGCTTGATTGCAGCTACAAGGTAACCTGCTCAAAGGGCGAATACACTTGCCTTGACTGCATTATCTCCGTTGGGCGCTCAGGCTCAAAATGGATGGAGGGCGTGTGCGACCATCTCGGAATCAACACTCTTTCAAACCGCGTTGATATCGGCGTTCGCGTTGAGCTTCCCGCAGTTATTTTCAGCCATCTTACCGACGAGCTTTATGAGAGCAAGATAGTTTACAGAACTAAGAATTACGAGGACCACGTCCGCACCTTCTGTATGAACCCGAAGGGCTACGTTGTTAACGAGAACACAAACGGAATCGTAACAGTTAACGGCCACAGCTTTGAGGACCCCGAAAAGCAGACTGAAAACACAAACTTCGCGCTTCTCGTTGCAAAGCATTTTACAGCTCCGTTTAAGGATTCAAACGGCTACGGCGAAAGCATTGCAAGGCTTTCAAATATGCTTGGCGGAGGAGTTATAGTTCAGCGCTTCGGCGACCTCATTTCAGGCAGACGAAGCACGCCCAAGAGGATTGAGGAGGGGCTCTGCCAGCCCACTCTTGCCGCTACTCCGGGCGACCTTTCGCTCGTTCTTCCAAAGCGAATTCTTGACGGCATAATTGAAATGATTTACGCGCTTGATAAAATTGCCCCGGGAACAGCAAACCCCGACACTCTTCTTTACGGCGTTGAGGTTAAGTTCTACAATATGGAGGTTGAAATTGACAGCAACCTTGAAACCGTTCACAAGGGGCTTTACGTTATCGGCGACGGCTCGGGAATAACTCATTCACTTTCCCACGCCTCCGCAAGCGGCGTTTACGTTGCAAGGCAGATTTTAGAAAAAGCAAAGCAGGGATAATTATGAAACTTAAAAAGGATATAGTGCTTGGCAATATTGACGGCAATAATTTTGCAATTGCAACGGGAAGGCTGTCAAAAAAGCTTAAGGGCATAATAAATAATAACAAAACGGCGGCTTATATTTTTGAGCTTCTTAAAACGGAGCAGACGGAGGACAGCATTGTTGAGGCTATGTGCGCTAAATACGACGCTCCCGAAGAGGTTATAAGAGCCGACGTTAAGGAAATTATTGTAAAAATGAACGAAATTGGTGTTCTGGAGTAATTATGATTAAAACCCGAAATGCTGAAATAGATTATTTGCTTGAGCTCCTTGCCTGCTCAATCAGGGGCGAGGCGGCACCGAAGGCGCAGGGCGTTGATTTTGACAGGCTTCTTAAGCTTGCCGAGCGCCAGCAGATATACACTGCGGTGCTTCCCGCGCTTGCGGAGTCTGAGCAGCTAAGCGCCGGGCAGTTTAAGGAGTGGAACAATTACCGCCTTTCAGAGCTGAAAAAAACCATCGCGGTTGACAACGAAAGGCAAATAATCTGCAGCGAGCTTGAAAACGCCAAAATTAAATATATGTTCCTCAAGGGCTTAATCATCAGGGAATACTATCCCAAAACCGCTATGCGCCAGATGAGCGATAACGATATTCTCTATGATGAAGCAAAGCGCGACGAGCTTTACGAGATTATGAAAAAGCACGGTTATTATCTCGGCGCCTCGGGCGGTATTTCAGACGATTTTTATAAAAAGCCCTATGTGACCTTTGAATTTCACAGAACGCTTTTCAACCCCGAGGAGGAGTTCTGCCCGCAGTTTGACGCCTGGAAAAATGCTAAGCCCGAGGCTGAAGGCTCAAGCAGGATGATTATGAGCAAAGAGGATAATTATATCTATGCCTTAGGGCATATGTATAAGCATTATTACTGCATTGACGGCTGCGGTGTGAGATTCGTATGCGATATTTATCTTCTTAAAAACAGCGCCGACGAGCTCAACTGGGATTATATCAACAAAACGCTTGAGGATTTCGGAATCTCGGAATTTCACAAAACGGTTCTCTCTCTTGCCGATTCGATTTTTGAAAACAAAGAGCTTGAAACAGACGCTGAAAAGCTTCTTGACTTTCTCTTTGAGGGCGGAGTTTACGGAAAATCAAGCTATGATATAGATAAAGAGGTCGAAAAATACGGCTCAAAGTCAAAGTTTTTGATGCACAGAATTTTCCCTTCAAAAGAGGAGATGAAAGCGGAATACAGAGTGCTCGGCGACAAGCCTTATCTTCTTCCCGCCTACTACGGCTACAGGCTCATTGATAAATATAAGCACAACAGGCAGTATATGAAAAGAGACCTTGACGCTCTTAAAAATAAAAAGTGATATCGGAGGATATCAAATTGGCAGTAAATAAAAACAACATCAGAAATTTTTCAATAATAGCGCATATTGACCACGGAAAATCAACTCTTGCCGACAGGCTGCTCGAGCTTACAAGCTCAGTTTCTCAGCGTGATATGCAGGAGCAGATTCTTGATGATATGGAGCTTGAAAGAGAGCGCGGAATCACAATCAAGGCGCACGCCGTAAAGCTTGATTACACAGCTAAGGACGGCGAAAAATACATCTTTAATCTTATTGACACCCCTGGTCACGTTGACTTTAACTATGAGGTTTCAAGAAGCCTTGCTGCGTGCGAGGGCGCAATTCTTATTGTTGACGCGTCCCAGGGCGTTGAGGCGCAGACCCTTGCAAACACCTATCTTGCGCTTGACCATGACCTTGACATTCTTCCCGTTATAAATAAAATTGACCTCATCGCCGCGGACCCTGAAAGAGCCGCCGAGGAGGTTGAAGAGGTTATCGGTATTCCGTGTATGGACGCTCCGAGAATCTCCGCCAAAACGGGAGAAAACGTTGAAGAGGTGCTTGAATATATAGTTAACGAAATCAAGCCTCCCGAGGGCGATGATAACAAGCCGCTCAAGGCGCTGATTTTTGACTCGATTTATGATTCATACAGAGGCGTTATAGTTTACGTAAGAATCAAGGAGGGCAAAATCAAAGCAGGGGACACGATGAAAATTATGTCCACGGGCGCTACCTTCAACGTTGTTGAGGTTGGCTATATGAGAGCGACCTCAATGGAAAAAACAGACGAGCTTACGGCAGGTGAGGTTGGCTATATAACAGGCTCAATCAAAACGCTTGGCGACGCTCACGTAGGCGACACTATTACAACCGTTCCGAACGAGGCTGACGAGCCGCTCCCCGGCTACAGAAAGGTTAACCCGATGGTGTTCTGCGGAATTTATCCTGCAGACGGCGCGGACTATGAGGCGCTTCGTGACGCGCTTGAAAAGCTTCAGCTAAACGACGCGTCGCTCTCCTACGAGCCCGAGACCTCAAGCGCGCTCGGCTTCGGCTTCCGTTGCGGCTTTTTAGGGCTGCTTCACCTTGAAATAATACAGGAAAGGCTTGACAGGGAATATAACCTTGACCTTATTGCAACCGTTCCGAGCGTTGTTTACAAAATCTATCTGACGGACGGAACTATGGTTGAGGTTGATAACCCCACCAATTACCCCGACCCTGCGTATATTGATTACAGCGAGGAGCCTTTTGCAGACGCGCATATTTACGTTCCGAGCGAGTTCGTAGGAACCGTTATGGATATGTGCCAGGAAAAGCGGGGAATCTTCAAAACCATGGATTATATCACTCCCGAGAGAGTTGACATCCACTATGAGCTTCCGCTTAATGAAATTATTTACGATTTCTTTGACGCGCTCAAGTCAAGAACAAGGGGCTAC
>CAMOWP010000136.1 GCA_946628455.1 uncultured Clostridia bacterium
TTGTCCCTCTTTATCTTTTCTCATTTATCAAAAAGAGAAACAAGCTTGCGGTGCCTGCTGTTGTTATCCTTCTTTGCACAGTTTCAAACTATGCAGTGGTCGGCGTTCAGAATGTTTATAACGGTAAAATCCCTTCCGATGTGTATTTCAGCGAGTTCAGAAAATACCGCGGTGCGGCTAATGACGACGGGCTTTTCAATTATGAAAGGCACGGCCAGGAGCTGCAGGAGGCGGGAATCACAGAAAATGATTACTACCTCCTTCGCCGCTGGGTTTTCGGAGATAAGAAGGTTTATTCCGCCGAAACTATGAAAGCGGTTGCCGAAAGCAGAGATTTTGACGAAAAATATAATACTGATTTAATTGACATAGCAAAGAGCATTCTCAGGCAGGAAACTGTTGTGTTGCTTCTCGTTGCATTGGTCTTGCTGACGGTTATCTGTTTTATTATAGACAGCGATTCCAGGCTCGAGCCCCTGCTTGTATTTATCTTTACTATGGGCGGCTTCGGATTCCTTTATTTCAGAAGAAGGGGAGTCGGCAGAGTTTCCGCAATGGTGGTTATCTGCGGTATAATTCTTATGCTGTATCTCTTCCTGATAAACTATGGTAATTTTATAAAGCTGAAGCCTATAGAAAAGCTGCCTTCAAAAGTGTTTAAAGCTGCAGTTTCAGCACTCTGCATTTTAGCGGTGCTCGCAACGGCGCTTTACTGTGTTCGCGAAAACAGACAGTTTGACAGAAAAGCTGAGCAGTTCAGCGAAGTAGCCGAATATACAGATAATAAAACGGATGAATTCTTCATAACTGACGTAAGAGTTTCCTCCGACTATGTTGTTAAATATAATAACGATAATATTTTTAAGCCGTATGCAAACAGGAAGCTTCATTTTTACGGCTTCCTCGGAACATGGACTCTTTATACATATTATTATTACGACAATATGAAAAACCTCGGATATGAGGATTATTCCGATTCCTTAATATCTATTCTTCTTAACGATGAGGTAAGATTTATTTCAAAAAAGATGCCTCCCGAGAAGCTCGAGAGATTTTTTAAGGAAAACTACGGCATTGACGTAAAGCACAAGGTTGTTAAAAAATTCCCGAAAGGGAAATATAAGGTATATAAATTTTATGAAATAAAGCAGTAACGGAGTATGTGATGAAAAAAATATCCTTTGTTATACCTTGCTACGGGTCGGAAAAAACAATCGAGCCCGTAATTGAAGAAATTGAAAAGTATGTGTCTTTAAGAGCGGAGTATGACTATGAAATAATCTGCGTAAACGATACCTCGCCCGATAACGTTCTTTCGGTTTTGAAGAGCCTTGCGGCAACACACAGTCATCTTAAAATCGTTGACCTTGCAAGAAATTTCGGCAAGCACTCGGCAGTTATGGCAGGCTTTTCAATCGTCAAGGGCGATTATATAGTGTGCCTTGACGATGACGGACAGTGCCCTATGGACAGGCTCTGGGATTTGCTTGACCCTGTTATTGACGGCGGCTATGACTATTCAATGGCGAAATACGATAAAAAGAAGCAGTCAGGCTTCAAAAATTTCGGAAGCGCAATGAATTCGCTTATGTCGCAGATTCTTATAGATAAGCCGAAGGAAATGAATTTTTCAAATTTCAAGGCGATGAAGCGCTTTGTTGTTGATGAAATGGTGAGGTACAACAACCCTTATCCTTACCTTGAAGGGCTTACGCTCAGAACAACAAGGAATATTATCACTATTCCGATGGAGGAGAGAGACAGAATTGCCGGCGAGGGACACTTTACCTTCAAAAAGTCAATTTCGCTCTGGATGAACGGTTTTACCGCATTTTCCGTAAAGCCGCTCAGAATAGCAACAATTATAGGAACTCTCTGCGCAATCTTCGGCTTCCTCTTCGGGCTTTACGTAATTGTAAGAAAAATTATTCACCCTGCAGTTGCAATTGGCTACAGCTCAACAATGGCTGTAATACTCTTTATCGGCGGAATAATAATGCTTATGCTCGGGCTTATCGGAGAGTATATAGGCAGAGTTTACATAAGCCTTAATAATTCACCTCAGTTTGTAATCAGAGAAATAATAGGCGAGGACGAAAAATGAAAAAGCTAATGATTCTCGGCGCGGGAATATATCAGGTTCCGCTGATAAAAACCGCAAAGAAAATGGGAATATATACTATCGCGGTCAGCATAAGGGGAAACTATCCGGGCTTCTCAATTGCCGACAAGGTGTATTATGAGGATACAACCGATTTTGAAACGGTAACGAGAATCGCCCGTAAAGAAAAAATCGACGGCATTGTTACCGCCGGAACTGACGTTGCCGTTATTACAATCGGCAAAGTCTGCGATGAGCTCGGGCTATGCGGCCTCTCGGCTGAGGCGGCAAGAATTGCCTCAAATAAAATGCTGATGAAAACTAAGTATGAGGAGCTCAGCGTCAGAACTGCCCGCTTCAGAAAGGTTTCCTTCAGTAATGAAGAAATAGTAAAGGCTTGCGGTGAGCTCAGGTTTCCTCTTATTTTTAAAGCAGTTGATACGTCGGGAAGCAGGGGAATAGTCGTTGTTCCGACTCCAGACGATATTAACGGCGCTTCAGATGTTGTTAAAAGCGCCACGAAGCTTGATTACTTTATTATTGAAGAGTTCATAACGGGAACGGAATTCGGCGCTCAGGCATTCGTTCTTGATAACAAGGTGCAGTTCTGCCTGCCTCACGGCGATTTTGTTTATAAGGGCGACACCGGCGTGCCAATAGGTCACTTTGCTCCTTATGAGCTCAGCGATGATATTATTGAGGACACGAAGCTTCAGCTCTCAAACGCTGTAAAAGCAATGGGGCTTAATAATTGCGCAGTTAACGCTGATTTTATTCTTGATGAAAATAACAAGGTTTACGTGCTTGAGCTTGGCGGACGTTCAGGCGCAACCTGCCTTGCGGAGCTTGTTTCAATCTACTACGGCTTTGATTACTATGAAAAGATAATCAGAGCTTCTCTCGGTGAAAAGGTAAGCTTTGAAAGCAATGAAGAAAACCCGAATTCAAGCCATCTTATTATGAGCGATAAAACAGGTGTAATTGAGAAGCAGGAATATAACGGAACCGATGAAAGAGTTGTTGAGGTTCAGTTTGATTATAATATCGGAGACAGCGTAAGAAGGTTTAATATAGGGCCTGACAGAATCGGTCATATTATCACAGTCGGCAAAACGCTTGACGAGGCAAATGCCGTGCTTGAAAACGCTATGAACAGTATTGAATTATCTATTAAGGAATAATTATGAGCCACGAACTTGACAGAAAGCTTCTCAGCGTACATATTTTTCTTGACCTTTTTAAGATGCAGACAAGCCTGCCGATGAATTATAAAAAGGCTAAGAAAACTCAGGATAAAAGGGTATGCGAGCTTGCAAAAAAAGCATATGAGCTTCCGTTTTACAGAGAACGCTTTGAAGAAGCAGGAGTTACCCCTGACGATATTAAAGAAGCAAAGGACCTTGCAAAGCTCCCGCTTCTAACTAAGGATGAGCTCAGGGAATGGATGAAAAGCGAGGATGAAAAGGGCGGCTATGATGTCTGGTACCATGACAGAACGAGCGGCTCAACGGGTAACCCGCTTATGCTCCTTATCTCGCCGCGAGAGAAAGCGTATAATATGGCAAACTGGTTCAGAGTTATGCTGCTTTGCGGCTATAATCCGTTTTTCGGAAAAACTATGAGCCCCGTTTCAACCCATTCTCAGAGCGGGCAGCAGAAAACTATCCTTCAGAAATTCGGAATATTGAGAAGAGAGTTTCTTGATAACAGCAAAAGCGATAAGGAAATAATTGAGCATATCAATTCCTATAAGCCTGATTTTCTTTATACCAATAAAAGCACTCTTCTTAAAATAGCGCTTTATTCAAAGAATAATAATATGCCCGTTCACAAGCCGAAATGCTTCTGCCCGACCGGCGAAAAGCTTGACGATTCTTCAAAAAAGCTTCTGCGCGAGGTTTTCGGAGACGGTCTTATTGATTCCTATGGCACAACCGAAACCGGCGCGGTGCTGACACGGTTTAACGAAAGCGAGCCTTATGTTACGAATACAGACTCATTTGCCGTTAACGTTTACGGCGATGACGGTGAGTTATCAGACGAGGGAACAATTGTTATCACCCCGCTTTACTGCACTGATTTACCGATTATAAATTATGTTATCGGCGACAGAGTGAAAGGTCATTATGAAAACGGCGAGCTTGTCATTGACGAAATTGAGGGAAGGCTGAACGATTATATCAGGCATTCCGACGGCTCTGTTACAACGTATTTTGACATCAACAAAATGCTCGGTGAATTTGACGACGTTGTTCAGATAAGATTTATTCAGAAGAGCTACAGCCTTGTAAAGGTGCAGTGCGTTAAAAACATCGATAAAAACACTCCGAAAGGGGAAATTGAGAATTATCTCAGCGCAGAGCTCAACAAGAAATTTAAGGAAAATATGGAGCTTGAGTTTGAGTGGATGGATTCAATTCCGCCCGATGAAAACGGAAAGCTCAGAGTTATTGTATGCGAGGTATAAATATGCCTGAAATTAAAAAGGAAGGCGGAAAGCTTAAGTATTTTATTGCACTTCATATATTGCTGCTGTTTTATTCGTTCAGCAACGTATGCTCAAAGCTTGCCGCAAAGGAAAAGTTTTTATCACCAAAATTCATTCTGCTTTACGGCTGCATAATAGCTATTCTCGGCGTTTATGCAATAGTCTGGCAGCAGATTATTAAGCACATCCCCTTAACAACAGCCTTCTGCAATAAGGCGGTAGGCATTATCTGGGGAATTGTGTGGGGCGTGCTGTTCTTCAGCGAACAGATTAAATGGAATATGATAGTGGGTGCAGTCATCGTCATTATCGGCGTGATCATAGTG
>CAMOWP010000137.1 GCA_946628455.1 uncultured Clostridia bacterium
GATTTAAAGTATTACGCAAGAAACACTAAAACAAATCTCGTTTTAACTAATTTTGAAAAAAACGAAAAGCCCGAAAGCACTCTTGATAACAGGTATGCTATGATAATAAAGGGCAGCAAGGCGCAGTATTCTCCCGCCTTCAGTGATATTCTTGTTAATTATACCGAAAAGACAACCGGCGAAATCGGCTTCTGCGACAAGGATATTGAATATTATCTTTACGTTGACGAAGGCGCGGACTTAAATAACGGCTATCTTGAAGAGATAAATAATTTCTTCGGCGTTATGGAGTACAGCGTGCGCAACGACGCTATAGCCGCAGTTATTCTCTTTATTCTCTCATTAATCTGCGCAATATGGTATTTTGTAAACGCAGGAACACGAAAAGAAGACGGCAAGGTGAAAAGAGCGTTTATTGATTATATTCCTACTGACGTTCACCTTCTTCTTTCGGGTGCAGTAGTTACAGGGCTTTGCGCGCTTTACATTCCGCTTATCGAGGCACTTGATTCCTCCGTTGCAGGAGTCAGAAATCACATAATGTTTATCTTGCTTGCCTCGGCAATTGCAGGGGCAGTATGGGCGGTGTTCATCGAATTCCTAAGCTCGCTCATCAGAGTGTGCAAAAGCGAAAAGAAGCTTTATAAAAATCTCTTTGTAACTCTTCTCTTTAAGCCTGTAATCTGGGCGTTTAAGAAGGTAAAAGCGCTTCTTACCTACACTCCCGAAAATTTCAAAACGCGCTTCACGCTGTTCTTAATCCTTTACGGCTTTATAAATCTTATCCTTTTAGGATGCATAATTTCCGGATGGTTCCCGATTAAAGGGAGCATTCTTATGGTGCTGCTCAACGGCGCGCTGATGTCATATGTAATATGGTACGCAGTTCAGCTTGACAGAATTATAACCGCTGCCCATTTAAGAACGGCTCCGAAGGTGGATTACAACAAGCTTCCGCAGAGCCTTAAAACGCTTTATAATTCGCTTCGCTATACTCAGCAGGAGCTTGACACCGCTGTTGCCAATGCAGTGCGCGACGAGCGTATGAGAAGCGAGCTTATAACAAACGTGTCGCACGATTTAAAAACTCCGCTCACGTCAATTATCACATACGTTGACCTTCTCAAAACCTGCGATATTGAGGACCACGACGCAAAGGATTATCTCAAGGTGCTTGATGAAAAGAGCAACCGCCTCAAAAGGCTTATCGACGATTTAATCGAGGCTTCAAAAATCACAAGCGGCGTTATAACTCTTAACCCCGTAAACCTCTCGCTTTCAGAGCTTGCGGCGCAGGCGGTTGGCGAAAGAGCAAGGGAGTTTTCCGAAAACGGGCTTGAACTTGTGTTTGATTCAAAGCAGGATATAGGCTGCTATGCAGACGGAAACAAAACCTTCCGCATTCTTGAAAACCTGCTCTCAAACGCAAGAAAGTATTCGCTCCTCGGAACGAGAGTTTACTGCTCCGTTTTTGAAACGCAGAATTTCTCAATTTTTGAAATCAAGAATACCTCGGCTCAGCCGCTTAACATAACGCCTCAGGAGCTCACAGAACGCTTTGTGCGCGGCGATAAGGCGAGAACCAACGAGGGCAACGGCCTCGGTCTCTCAATTGCGGATAACCTCTGCCATGCGCAGGGCGGCCACCTTCATATCACAATCGACGGCGACCTCTTCAAGGCTCAGGTAATGCTTCCTAAAACAAAATAATTTACATTTAATCTCCTTTATGTTACAATTAATTTAAATTGTAGGGGAGGGTCTCTGTACCCTCACGGAATAAAGGAGATTTTTTATGCAAAGAATTGCTGAATTTCAGAAGGTGAGCTTTGAGCAGTTTGAAAAGGACTGGCTCAAAAACTTTCCCGAAACGGAAAATGTAAAAGAGATTTACGATAATATAAAAATGCCTAAAAGAGCCACCTCAGGCTCTGCGGGATATGATTTTTACTCCCCTGCGGACATCACCGTTGAAAAGGGAAAATCAACGCTCATCCCAACGGGTATCCGCTCTAAAATCGAGGAGGGCTGGGTGCTTTCAATCTATCCGCGCTCGGGCCTCGGCTTCAAGCACAGAGTTCAGCTTGATAATACAGTCGGTATAATTGACGCGGATTATTACGGCGCAGATAACGAAGGGCATATTATGGTTAAGCTCTCCTGCGACGCTCACGACGAAGGCCACACCGTTTCCCTTGCTCAGGGCGACGGCTTTGCTCAGGGCATCTTCACTCAGTTCGGAATAACCGTTGACGACACCGCCTCAGAAAAGAGAACGGGCGGCTTCGGCTCAACCACAAAATAAGGTGATTCTTATGAAAAAATTACTATCCGTTATAATCGCGCTGATTATGCTCGTCTGTCCGCTCACTGCTTTTGCGGCTGACGGCTATCAGAATAACGATGTCAGGCACGTTTCAATCCATGACCCGTCAATCGTTAAAAGTCAGGACGGAGCGTATTATTCAGTCGGCTCTCATCTCGTTATGGGTAAGAGCAAGGATTTAGTAAACTGGGACGATATGGGCTTTTCGCTTGACGGCAAAAACTATCTCACCACAGCCGATAAAAGCTGGAAGGATACCCTTAAAGTACCGCTTGAATGGTGCCTGCGTTATCAGAAGGCGCGCCCCGAGGAATTTAACGAAAGCAATTATCAGTATAACTGCTGGGCGAATGATATTATTTATAACGAGGCTATGGGTAAATACTGCCTTTACGGCTCCTGCTCTGTGTGGGGCAAGACCTCGTCCGCAATCTGGCTTTGCGTTTCCGATAACATTGAGGGGCCTTATGAATATGTTGACACGCTGATTGAAAGCGGAATAACAAGCAAGGCGCGCTTTGACAAGGCGAGAGCCGAGGATAATAACGAGGAGCTCCTCAGGCAGAAGGATGAAATCTATGCGCTTGACTGGAATTATTCCAACATCCCCGATTTAATTAATAAAGGCAAGCTTGACCAGCTTACTGCAGGTAAAATTGACAATACAAAATTTATCGGGCTTCCGGGTTATAAGTGGGTAACCTATGACGGCTTCTATAATTTCTGGATGGGCGGCTATCCCAACTGCATTGACCCGACTGCCTTCACAGATAAAAACGGCGAAATGTGGCTCGTTTACGGCTCTTACAGCGGCGGCTGTTACCTTCAGAAGCTCGATAAAAAAACGGGGCTCGTTGATTATTCCTATATGCAGGAAAAAATCAACAACGGCAAAGCAAGCGGCAATGACGATATTTATTACGGCACTCAGCTTTCAAAAACCAACGATGGCACGGAGGGCACCGGCGAGGGTCCGTTCATAGTCTATGACAGCGTCAGCGGCTATTACTATTTCTTTCTGACCTACGGCGGCCTTGCGGGCGACGGCGGCTACAATATCCGCGAATACAGAAGCAAAGCTCCCGACGGTCCTTATCTTGACAAGGCAGGCAACAGCGCGCTTGATACTGTAAATTCAGGGCTTAAGCTCGACGGAAACTATAAATTCTCCTGCCAGCCGACCGCGCTTCTTTCAGGCGGGCACTCCTCCTGCCTTGTTGACAGCGACGGCTCAATCTATCAGGCGTATCACACAAGATTCGTTTCCGACGGCGGCAACGGCCATCAGATGCGCGTTCACAAAATGCTCAGAACGGCTGACGGCTGGGCGGTGCTTATGCCGTTTGAATATCAGGGCGAAAAGGATTTGAAAGCCGTAACAAAAGCCGAGGTAATCGGAAAATACGAATTCATTGATTCAAATAATATGACTCAGCACAAGGCGGCGTGGGATTCCCCCTGGAGCGATATTGTTCTGCCGACTCAGTCAATTTCCCTCAATGCAGACGGAACAATTACGGGCGCGAAGGATTATTCCTGCTCGGCAACAAGCACGAATACGGGCAGTAAGGCAGTCAGCGGAACGTGGAGCCTTATAAACAATACGGCATACTGCAATATCAGGCTCGGCTCAGTTACTTACACCTGCGTTTTCTGCTATCAGAAGGATGAGAGCAAGTCGGGCAAAACCGTCCTCACCTTCAGCGGCGCGGGAAGCGATAACTCAACGGTGTGGGGCGTTCAGGGCGAGAGATATAAAATGCCCGCAACGAAGGTAACCGTTAAAGCAACAAAGCTCACAAAGCTTCTGAGGGGCAAAAGGGCGTTCACCGCAAAATGGAAAAAGGTAAGCGCCGTTTCAGGCTATCAGCTTCAGTATTCAACATCAAAAAAATTCACAAAAAAGGCAACGAAAACAAAGAAGCTCAGAAAAACGAAGCTGACCGTCAGAAAGCTTAAGAAAAAGAAAAAGTATTATATCCGCGTCCGCGCATATAAAAAGGTAAACGGAAAAACTTATTACTCCAAATGGAGCAAAGCAAAAGCAATTAAAACAAAGTAAAGGGAGCTGAGGCTCCCTTACTTTAATTAAGAATTGAGAATTGAGAATTTCCGGTGCTGCGCACGGCAATTGTAGGGGTCGGCTCCTTGGAGCGGACGCCAGACCCTTTTGTCACTTCGTGACATTTCCCCTAACAGGGGAATCTCCCCCGACGACCCGCAAACCTCGGACGAGCAATTCTCGTCCCTACAAACTTTTAATTTCTACTACTCACTACTTATTAATTTTGTGTATTTTGTATATTGACATAATATCTGTGTTTATTATATAATTAAATCCCGAAAGGAGAGCTACTATGACTTTACTTATAAAAAATGCTCTCGTTTATTCGGGAAACTGTTTTGAAAATAAAGACGTTTTAATAATTGATAATATTATTGACACCGTAGGCACCTCTGTTTCTGTTATTGGTGCTGAGCGTGTTATTGACGCACAGGGTAAGTATTTAATTCCGGGTTTCGTTGATGTTCATGTTCATCTTCGTGAGCCCGGT
>CAMOWP010000138.1 GCA_946628455.1 uncultured Clostridia bacterium
CTCGTTAAGGATGAGGAAACCAGAAACGGTATGCTTTCATTTCTTAAGAGCAACGGTATCGGCGCAGTATTTCATTATATTCCGCTTCATACCTCTAACATGGGCGAAAAGCTCGGATATAAAAAGGGCGATTTACCGCTGACTGAAAATCTGGCTTCAAGGCTTATAAGGCTTCCGCTTCACGCTAATCTTTCAGACAGCGACGTTGATTATATTATTTCAAAGGTTGAGGAGTACCTTAATGCTTAAATTCTTAAAGAAAGCTTATTTTATTCTTTTGCCGCTTTCGGTAACGGCAATAGCTTTAATATTTAAGCTTGTGAGATACGGCGCTGTTGACGATATACTTATGTATAATATGGCAACGAGCTTTGATTTCAATTCTCACAGTGAACAGCTGATGTTTCTCAACATCGGCTATGGGTACTTACTGAAGCTTTTATATTCACCTCTGCCTGCCATAAACTGGTTTTCAGTGCTTTATTTAATTCTGTTTAACGTTGCGTTTATAACAATACAGAAGGTTGTAAGCAAGTATGAAGGCAACCTCGTTTATGCAGTAATTCTCAGCGGAGTTGAGTTTTATCTTATAACAAGAATATCGTTTACCGTTAACGCCTTCCTGCTTGCTTGCGCGGGAGCCTTCTGGCTTCTCAGCAATGTGTCAAAGCTTGAAAAAAAGAGCATTCCTCATATTGCTTTTTCATCAGTTCTTTTTATCCTCGGATTTGCTATGAGAAACGGCAGCACGCTTTACTGCACTATTCTCATTTTAATTCCCGTGCTTGTTTTTGCGGTAATTAAAAAGCGCAATACGGCAGGCGTTATCGCGCTTCTCATAGTTATTTCGTTTGTTGCAAATTTCGGCGTTGTTGCCGTTCATAAGGCGTATAATAAAACTATCCCTCAGGAGACGTATTTTGCCGAGTTTCAGAAAAACAGAAGCGCTGCCTCCGACGAGGGCAGGACGAACTATAAGAAGCATAAAAAGGAATTCAAAAAAGCGGGTCTTTCAAAGAACGACCTCAACATTTTCAAGCAGTTTGTTTACGGCGACAGGGAAGCCTATACATCAGAAAAGCTTGAGGCTATAAGCTCTGCAAGAGATTTTAAGGACAGGTACAACATCAACCCGATTAAAATTCTTAAGAACGTTAAAAATCTTGAAAGCCCGATAATAAATTACATATTCTGGCTTGCTTTGTTCGCTGTTGTTCTGTTTATTCTTTACAAAAAGCAGCGCCTTGAAATCTTTTCCTCCGCTTTCTTTACGGGAGTTGCTGAGCTTTATCTTTTTGTAAGAAGAAGGGGAGTTGCAAGAGTTGTTGACCCTATTGCCGCTCTCGGAATAATTGTTCTGATTTTTGTAATAGTAATAAGCAGCGAGAAATTTAAGGAGCAAAAGCTGTTCAAGCTTAATCTTAAAAAAGCATATCCTGCAATTGTAGCCGCGGTGCTTGCTTTAACCGTTGTTTTCTCGGCGCTTTGCGCGCACACATATAACAAAAAGTTTGTTGATTACAGCGATACAGTAAGCTGTGTTGAGGAGGATAAGGAGCACATATATCTTGCCGCTCCTCTTAGCGCAGGCAAGCTTTATGACCAGCACCTGACTCTTCTCAACTCTGACTATGACAAGGTTCCGATTTACGCTGTTGAGGGCGATTGGTGGATTTATTCATATTACTGGTACAGCCTTAACGAAAAGCTCGGGCTCAGCGAATATAACGAAAAGGCTATTAATTCAATCCTTGACGAGCGTGTAAGATTCATCTCAAGAAACAAGGATTTGCCACGCTATCTCGTTAAGTTTTATAAGGAGCATTATAATCTTAAGGTTGATTATACTCTCGTCAATGAATTTAACGGAAAAATGAAAATTTACGAAATAAGAGAGATTAAGGAATGACCGCGGAAAAGAAGTATTTCATAGAATTGCTTTCCTCGTATGTTAATCGCACTGCTCCTGAGGGACAGAAGGCGGATTACGGCGAGCTTTTTCGCATTGCAGAAATTCACGACGTAGGAGGAATTATAGCAAACCAGCTCAAACAGATTCCATCTGAATTTCAACCCGAAGGCGAGTTTAAATCCAATTTCAACCAGCTTCTCGGTTATACTGTTAAAAACTATGCAGTAAGGGAAATGGCGTATTCCTCAGCAAAGGAATTTCTTAACAGTGCAAAATGCCCTCATTTATTTGTTAAGGGCGTTAACGTTAAGGAATATTATCCCGACCCCGAACTGAGAACAAGCGGCGATATCGACGTTATTGTAAATACTCCGCTTGAAAGCATTAACAGCTTCGCCGAGAATAATTCTGCTACTGTCAAGGAGTATGTTTCAAATACTCTTACCCTTGTTTTCAATTCAGTTGAGCTTGAAATACACAGCGAAGCAGACGTTAAATCAGATTATTTCAACGATATTTTCAGCCTTGCCGAAAAGGTCGGAGAATATGAATACAAGCTTGACGAATATAACGAGCTACTGTATGTTCTGTGTCACCTTGCAAAGCACCTTTCATACAGAGGCGCAGGGGTAAGAATGCTGCTGGATATTGATTTGATGATAAGAGGCATAAAAGGCTTCAATGAGGAAAAATTCCTCGCAATGTGCGAAAGTGCAGGAGTAAAAAAGACTGCTCAGGTGCTTTTTTCACTGCTCAGGCTCTGGTTTAATACTCCCGTTAAAAGCGGAGATGAGCTTGATGAGGCTCTGCTTTCAAAGCTTGAGGAGGTTTTCATTGACGGCGGCAGCTTCGGCTATGAAACAAGCTCAATACCCGCAAAATACCTCAGCGGCGACGCTTCAAGGCTCAGTGTGCTTTTAAAAATAGCTTTTCCGGATAAGGAGTATCTTAAGCTCTGTTATCCTTATTACAATAAAAAATCTCTGCTTTATCCTGTTGCAAGGGTAAACAGAGTATTTGACGGCTTATTCAAAAAGAGAAAACACGCAAAGCGCGTTATTTCTCAGATAAATTCGGATTCGGTATCCGATTCACAGCTCGGGCTTCTTAAGGAGCTTGAAATAAACTGATTATGCAGGAGAGATTATGAATATAGTTGCAATTTTAGCTAACGGCGTAGGCGCTCGCTTCGGAAGTAACGTTCCCAAGCAGTTCCACAAGGTTAACGGAAAAATGGTAATTGAATACGTTATTGAATCGATTCTTTCGTCAAAAAGCATCGATAAGCTTGTTATCGCAACAAACGTTGAAGCAAATTCCGTTTACCTTGCAGATATCTGTAACGATAACAATATCGATTTAATCGAGGGCGGAAGCACCCGAAACAGAACGCTCAAAAATGTAATTGATTATATAGATAGTGAGTTTGAATGCAAAAGCCTTATAGTCTGCGACGCAGTAAGGCCTATGATTACCGGCGAGCTTATTGATAAGTATTTCAAAGCGCTTGCCGATAACGACGCCGTTGTTACTGCGCAAAAGATAACCGACTCCCTCGGCTGTTACGATTTCCGGCAGGTTGACAGAGAAAGATACTATCTTATGCAGTCTCCGGAGGGCTTTAATTTCCCGCTTCTCAGGGATAGCTTTGACAGTGAATCAACTCTCACAGAGGTAACTCAGCAGCTTCCCGAAAGCAGTAAAATTGAGCTTTGCTTTGATTTTAACAACAATTTCAAGCTGACTTATCCTGCTGATTTAAAGTACCTTGAAGCGCTTGTAAAGGCAAGGGATAACGACGTTGATTTTTCAAATATCCTTGATAACGTTGAAAGGCTTAACAGCTTTCTTTCAATCTATCATCCCACAGAAGCTAAGGAGTGGAAAATTCAGCTTGAAAAGTCCGTTCCCGTTCTTCTCAAGAACTGGCAGATTACCGATTATAAGCTGATTAAAAATTCTCATTTCGGAATTATTTTCCTTGCAGAATCTGTGAAATACGGAAGATGCGTTTTGAAAATCATCCCTCCGTTTATTGACCGTTATGAATCTGAGCGCTCATGTTATCAGTGGATTAATTCAAGCTTTATGTGCGAGCTTTATGATTTTGACGATAACTGCTCAACCATTCTGCTTGAGCGCTGCGATGATATTGATTTGACCTTCAATAAAAATGACAAAAATCTTCTAAGCTTCTTTGCAAGAGTTATCAACGGCTATGTAAGCGAAAAGCAGAGCGACCTCAGCCTGTTCAAGGATTATGAAAAAATCCTCAGGCACAAGCTTAAGGAAACAGATTTTAAATATCAGAAGCCGCTTATTATGTCATATGTCAACAAGGCGGTTGAGCTTTTTGACGAAACCTTCTCAAAGAGCCAGCATGTTCTTCTTCACGGCGACCTTCACAGATACAATATTATGATTAAGGACGGCGAGCTTTGCGCAATCGACCCAATAGGCTATATTGCTCCAAAGGAGTTTGACATTGCAAGATATATCGGAACGGAACTGACGGATACCGAAGCAGACACGAAAGCGCTTTTTGAAGAGCTTCTCTCTTATTTCTCCGTGCTCTGTCCCGTTGATAAAATACGCGACGCGGTAATTATTGATATGATTTTCCGCCTTCACAACAGCCTCTTTGAAAATGAGGATTACGTTTTAACTGATAAATGGCTTAAGGTGCTTGAAGCAGTATTATGAACAGAATTCATTTTTTAAACACAGGTCATTCTGACTGCATTATTCTTGAAAGTAACAAAAAATACGCTATGATTGACGCGGGCGAGGATACCGATAACCCGCGCGGCTTTAAATGGCTTGAGCTTGACGGTCATGAAGATAAGGTAATAAAATATCTTAACGACAATTGCTCGGTTAACGGGGCGGTGGAGCTTGAATTCGTTCTCGGA
>CAMOWP010000139.1 GCA_946628455.1 uncultured Clostridia bacterium
CAACCAGGGCGTTGAAACTGCAGTTCTCTGCGTTGATACTCTTACAGACCTTGATTATCTCAACGTTTATAACAGAGATATGACCGGAACGGTTAAGCATAATCAGAAGTTCTCACAGCTTGTTATGGACGCTGCAAAGGAGGCTGACCACGACGACCTTAAGTTTGCAAACGTATTCTTCGGCTCGTCAGACGCAGCGGCTCTTACTCAGGCAGGAATTACGGCAACATGCCTTGCGGCTATGGACCCGACCCCTGCTGATTATTACCATAACCGCCGCGACACAGCTGACAGACTTAACCCTGAAGCAATCGAAACAGGCTTCGAGATTGTTCTTTCAACAATCTTCAAGTTTGACCGCGAAGGCTTAGGCGAATAAAAAACAAAACCAAAAGGCAGTTCTTGGAGCGCCCCAAGAACTGCCTTTTTCTTTATTCCCAAATGAATTTTACTGTATTTGCCATTACCGATATTTTAAGCGTATCGTATTTTGAATTACGATTATCAAGCTCGATTTCCAAATCGTTGCCGATGCTCATAGATAAAAATTCAAGCTTATGATTTTCAAAGCTGTAATTTTCAAGCGAATATATTATGTTTTCTGATTTTTCTTTATATACACTTTTATCCCTGCTCCATTTACCTTTTAAAATTTTGCTTGTTTCAACAGCGTTTTCAAATCTGTAATCTCCGGGAACAAATGAAATTTCAACAGTGCATTTTTTGAAATTCTTAAACTTATTATATGCATTCTCGCTCCTGTAAAAGCTTTTTTCAAACATATAATAATTGTCAAATGATAAAAAAAGCTTATCGTTAACAATTTGAACAGACGTTATCTCATGGTCGTGGAGCATATTTGAATTCATAAAGAATTCTTGTATAACAAAATCGGGTGAAAACAAATCAAATTCAGCTACCATATTTATTACCTGTTATCTTCGTCAAATGGGATAACGCCTTCAACCGCGTCCTTCGGATAAATGCGCTTTTCGCCGTTGTCAAGGTCGATTAAAACGTATTTCATATTGCCCATACCAAGCTCCTTCATATAGCTGAGCTGTCTGTGACCGTGGCGGGTCTGAATACGCTCAACCAAATCAGCGTGGTCCTTTTCGTCAAGCGCATAAACAAGGTCGATTGAAGTGGAGTCAACAGCGCAGATGTCAAGAGAGGCAAGAATACCGATATTTGGCGTTACAACGGGCATTGCCGCACAGCCTTCGCAGTCGCACGAAACGGACATATTTCTGAGAACGTTGATAAATGAAATGTTCTTACCGAAGTAGTCAACCGTTGCCTTTGAGCTTTCGGAAATTCTCTCCATAAGCTCTTCCTCTGCGATTGACCACATATTATCAGAGCCTTCGGCTGTGTGTATCATCTTTTTGCCGATTCTGCCGTCTGCGCAGCCTATTCCGATGTTTTTATTCGAGCCGCCGAAGCCACCCATCATATGACCCTTGAAATGAGTTAAAACGAGAAGAGAATCATAATTCGTTATGTTCTTTCCCATATACATTTCAGTAAACCATTTACCGTTTTTTACGGGCAGCGCAACTGTGCCGTCTTCGTCCATAATATCAACGTTGCAAAATGTCCAGCCGTTTACTTTAAGCGTTTCCCTGTGCTGCTCGGTTGTGTAGCGGTCGCCCTCGTAGTAGGTGTTTGTTTCAACTATTGAAGCGTTTGGAAGCTCCTTTTCAACAAGCGCCTTAACCCACGGACGGGGGATAATATTAGGTCCGTTTTTCTCGCCTGTGTGGAGCTTTATGCCAACCTTACCCGTAAGGTTTTCGCTTACCTTTTTATATATTTTCAGTAAACCTTCGGGGGAGAGATCACGTGTGAAATATACAATGCTTTCGTTTCCTTCTCTCTCGTCATAGGGGATATATCTTTTTCCGGTTACTGTTGCTTTAAAATCTTTGTTCATTAGTTTTTCTCCTTAAAACCATTTCTTTTTCTTACCGATAATGCTAAGTACAGCAACAACTGCAAGGGATAGTATTATAACATAAACATAGCCGAATCTCCAGTTGAATTCAGGCATAGCCTTGAAATTCATTCCGTACCAGCCGACAATAACTGTAAGCGGAAAGAATATGCTCGTTATAACCGTAAATATTTTCATAGTGTTGTTGAGCTTTAAATCAAGTGAAGCGGAATACGCATCCTGAAGGTGGGTAACTGAGCTTGAAAGCGAGTCCGTATCTTCACGAAGACGAGTAATTTTCAGCCCTAAGTTTGAAATGTATCTGAGGTCTTCGGAATCAAAAATATCGTTTTCATTTTCTTCAATCGCGTCAGTTATGTCGAGCAGTTGCTCGTAGTAGCTGTGCATTTTAAGAAATTCCTTTTTGAGATGAAGTAAATCAAGGTTGAAATTCTCGTGAGTGTTCTCCTTTAAAATATCTTCTTCATACTCGGTGATTTCAATTCCCTTGTCTTCAATATATTTGAAATCGTTTGTGATAAGCGAATCAATGAAGGTGTAAATGATTTTTTCAAGCGTTGCTGTTTTGTATGTGTATTTGTTTACAGCCGCCATAAACTTATTCTTTGTTGATTCGTCGTAATCTTCAACGTCAACAACGATTATCAGATTCTTTTTGATGTAAAGCGCAACGCAGTCCTCGCGTCCGTTTTCATCGTACGGGTTAATTATTCTCAGCTCGGTAAAGGTGTATTCGTCGTAAATCTCAACTCCGCTTCTGAAATTCTTGTTAGCAGTCTTGCAGGAGTCAACAGTCGACTTTGAAAAGCCGAGCCCTTCGCCGAATTCTTCAAGCTGCGCAGCATTAACATAACCTGCGGTTATATAATTTTCGTCAATCTCAGCAGCGCTTATCTCCCTGAGCGTTTCTCTTACCTGATAAAACATAATATCACCTACAAATATTTTTTCATATGCCCAACACCGATTATGATGAACAGTATTAATAAAACGGCAAGCGTTACGCCTGCTATTATATTGCTGACAAACAGAGACAGCGCACCGCTTATTATCGGAGCGAGAGCAATAAAAGCAATCGTTTTACCGAATTCCTTTGCGTATTTTTCCTTGTCGGGCGGGTTGGTTGCCCAACTTTTCATAATGTTATTGTAGTTTCCCTTTGACAGAGATAAGGCGTAAAGCAAAAGCCCTGCGCCGAGGGCAAACGTCATTATCGCAAATGCATATTCCATATTACGATTCCTTTAACTATTTAATCATCTATAGCCTATATAATAATTATACCATATTAAATATAAAAAACAATACAAAAACCTCCCGCCGTTTAAGCGGGAGGAAGAAGTGATTATTGAAGCTTTAAAAGGCATACTGTTTCAATATGCTTTGTGTGAGGGAACATATCAACGCCCTGGATTTTTTCTACTTTGTAATGCTTTTTTGTAAGAAGCTGTAAATCCCTTGCAAGCGTTTCGGGGTTGCAGGAAACGTAGATGATTTTTTTCGGCTTCATTGTGAGCAGTGACTGAAGAAAATCCCTGCTCGCGCCTGCGCGGGGCGGATCCATAATAACAACGTCAAACTGCTCCCTGTTTTCTGCAAGCTCGTTGATTATCTCGCCTGCGTCGCCCGTAAGAAAATATATGTTTTTAACGCCGTTTATTTTGGCGTTTGAAATTGCGTTCTTAACGGCGCTTCGGTTAAGCTCTGCGCCGAGCACCTGCTTCGCGCTTTTTGAAGCTATGAGCCCGATTGTTCCCGTTCCGCAGTAGGAATCAAAAACGGTCTCCTCGCCCGTAAGCTCAGCAAATTCAAGCGCTTTTTTATATAACTTTTCGCACTGAATCGGGTTTACCTGGTAGAAGGAATCGGGCGAAATCCTGAAGGTCATACCGCACAGCGCGTCCTCAATATACCCCTTCCCGAAAAGTACGTTATTCCTTCTTCCGAGGGTGAGGGGAATGCCGTCGGGGTTGACGTTCTGAACGATTGTAGTTATCTCGCCGTGCTCCTTTAAAAGCGCCTTGACGAAATTATTTTTTGACGGAAACGCAGGCGTTGCCGTAACCAGAACAACCATTATTTCCCTGCTTTCAAAGCCGCACCTTATCAGCACGTGGCGAAGGAAACCTACTCCTTTTCTTTCGTCGTAAGCCCTGAGCTTAAATGAGTCAAGAAGCTTTCTAACGGTGTTTATTATTCTGTCGGCATTTTCGTTTTCAAGCAGGCAGGAATCAACCTTTATTACCTTTCCCGAGCCTGACTGAAAAACGCCGGAAACGTTTTTCTTTCTCTTGTAATCATAGAAAAAAGCAGACTGGACCTTGTTTCGGTAATTATATGGATTGTCCATACCGATAATTTTTTCAACGCGGCAAAAGCCTGAGAGCAATTCCTCAAGCTTTCTTTGCTTCAATTCAAGCTGTTCGCCGTACGGCAGGTGCATAAGCTGGCAGCCGCCGCATTTTTTGTTTACGCTGCAAGTTTTATTTTCCATAGTATTCCAAAAGTAATAATAAACGGGAGGGTGCAAGTGCCCTCCCTGTAATTATACGTTTTTAATGATTTCGTCTGCAAGCTCCTCAAGCTCTCTGACGTTGTCCTCTGTGAGCCTCGTCTTGATTGAAACGGTTTTATCAAGGACTGTTATGTCCTTCATCTTTTCAAATTCAGCCTTCATAGTTCTGATTGCGCTCGGTGCCCAGGAGGTGTTTTCAACAAGCGCAACAGTTCTGTTCTGGAAGGCTTTGTGTTCAAGGTGGTGAAGGTAATCGCTCATCGGCGCAAAAACTCCGCCGTCATAGCTTGAAGCCATACAGAGAAGCACGCTGTGGCGGAAGCCG
>CAMOWP010000140.1 GCA_946628455.1 uncultured Clostridia bacterium
TAAACGGTGAGGTTATTGCCTACACAATGGGCGAGCCGCACCCGAGCGGACGCTGCTTTGTTTCTCATTTTGAAAAGGCTCCTGCAGAGCTTCAGGGCGCATATGCAATCATAAATCAGGAGTTTACTAAAAACTGCCTCGGCGATTATGAATATGTTAACAGGGAAGAGGACCTCGGGCTTGAAGGGCTCAGGAAAGCGAAGCTGTCCTACCACCCTGAAATTATACTTGAAAAGGGAATAGCAGTTTATAATGATTAAGCTTTGTGACAATATAAACGATATAGTTAATATCTGGCAGGAAGCATTCGGTGATACGAAAAAGGAAATTCTTTTCTTTGTAAACAATGTTAAAAACGCACGGTGCTTAGCTTATTACGATAACGAAAAGGCAGCTGCGCTTATGTACGTTGTTGACTGTAAGGTTAAGGAAAAAAGCGCGTTTTACGTCTATGCCGCCTGCACTCTTAATGAGTACAGAAGGCAGGGGCTGATGACTCAGCTGCTCAGCTATGCAAATAAGCAGTATGCGCCGCTCTGTCTTATTCCCGCAAATGAAAGCCTTATTGATTACTATTCAAAACGGGGCTTCAGAAAACAGCTCGGCACTGACTGCGTGAGCTTCAATGAAATTCCTGAAATTGAGGAATATCTATTTGAAGGCTGCGAGCTTGAGGAGCCTGTGCTGTTAATGTATGAAGGAGATTAAAATGGTATATTTATTTTTAGCAGACGGATTTGAAATTATTGAAGCGCTTGCTCCGGTTGATATGCTTACAAGAGCAGGCGTTGACGTTAAAACAGTAGGCGTAACGGGCGAGCTTGTTAAAGCGAGCTGCGGCGTTGAGGTTAAGGCTGACATTACCATTGACGAATTCGATTTTTACGACGTTGAGGCTATAATCCTTCCGGGCGGAATGCCGGGTACGCTTAACCTTGAAAAGAGCTCTGACGTTCAGATGGCAATTGATAACGCAGTTAACACGAACACTCTCGTGTGCGCAATCTGCGCCGCACCGTCCATCCTTGGCCATAAAGGGCTTTTAAACGGCAGGCAGGCCACCTGCTTCCCTGGCTTTGAGGACGCTCTTGAAGGCGCAACGCTCAGCGAAAAATACGTTGTTAAGGACGGTAGCTTTATAACTGCAAGAGGCGCGGGAGTCTGCATTGATTTCGGGCTTGAAATAGTTAAAGCGCTAAAGGGCGAGGAGCTTGCCGGAAATATAAGAAAATCAATTCAGTGCAATGACTAAAGCGGATTTAAGAAAAGAAATTTCCGAAAAGAGAAAAGCGCTTTACGGAAAAGAAAAGCTTGATTGCAGTATTGCGTGTAATTTGCTGAAGCTTGACTGCATAAAAGAAGCGGAGACAGTTTTATGCTATGCCTCACTGCCCGATGAAATTGAAACTGATTCAATCATTATCAGCCTTCTTGAAAAAGGAAAAAGGGTTGCAGTGCCTCGCTGCAGGGACGCAAACGGCAATATGGATTTTTTCCTTATCAATTCGCTTTCCGAGCTCAGAAAAGGCGCGTTCGGCGTTCGCGAGCCTGACCCTGAAATAAGTGAAAAATTAACTGCTTTTGACGGCTCTGTTATAATCGTTCCCGCGCTGTGCTTTGACGAAAACGGAAACCGTCTCGGCTACGGTAAGGGATATTATGTCAGATTTTTAAAAAATTACTCTTTTATTTCCGTAGGTTTGTGTTATAATAGCTTTATTAAAAAGGAAATCCCTGTTAATAAATACGATATTTCTGTTGATATAATAGTTACCGAAAGCTCGGTAATTCATTCTGGTAACGGAGGGAAAAATGGATAACAACGAATTCAGATTAAATGAAACCAAAAAGGACATCTATTTTTCAAACGATGTAGAAAATGCAAAAGCTGCGAGCACTGCAGCTGCGCCTAAAAAGGATGATGCTTCAAAGAAAAGCACCGCGAAGAAAAAGAAAAAGAGAAGGAAAAAGGGTATCGGCTCAACCTATCTTTTCTTCATTATCGTTATTGCGTGTTCAATGGCGCTTTCGATTTACGCTATTTTTTGCCTGAACGATATTCTTGCAATAACAAAAACTACCTCTTCCGTTACTATTTCCTTAACTCAGAAAATAGATAACAGCGACGACGCAATTGACACTCTTGCCGATAACGGGCTTATCAGGTGTAAATATTTCTGTAAATTCTTCGTTAAGCTCAGGGACAAGTTTATTCACTCCTCCCAGCTCGGCGGGCCGTATGAGGCAGGCGTTTATTACCTCAACGGAAAAATGGGGCTTGAGGGTATGCTGATAACGCTTCAGGGCGATAATGCAACAAGCGAAACTATTCAGCTGACCTTCCCCGAGGGCTACACCGTTCCCGATATTATTGACAAATTATCGGAAAACGATGTCTGCAACAAGGAGGCGCTGATTTCCGTTATTCAGACTACGAACTTTGACTTTAAGCTCACAAGCGAGCTTAAGCAACAGGATTCAGTTCCTTACAGGCTTGAAGGCTTTATGTTCCCTGATACTTATGAATTCTTTATTGACGAGAGCGCCGCTTCCGTTGTAAGAAAATTCATCCAGCAGGGAAATAACGTATACACAAAGAAATATACCGAAAGAGCAAAAGAGCTCGGAATGACCGATTACGAGATAATAACCATTGCCTCAATCATTCAGAAGGAGGCTGCAAACGAGGAGCAGATGAAGGTTATCTCCGCCGTTATTCATAACAGACTTAAGAATACCAGAGATTTTCCGACTCTCGGCTGTCAGTCAACCGCGGATTATATCACTAACAAGGTTGCGCCTTCGCTTTCGTCAACCGCGTCTCATTCTGCAGACTACTTTATGGCTTATTATAACACCAATAATCAGTCCACCGTAGTAGGCCTTCCTGCAGGGCCTATCTGCAACCCCGGTAAAACTGCAATCGACGCTGCGCTTCATCCTGCAGACAGTAAAGCACTGTTCTTCTTCCACGATAACTCGGGCGAGATGTACACCGCAACAACATTAACAGAATTTAAGGAAAAGGTTGCAAAGTACGCACCTTACTTGGAATACTAAATATGAATTTAAATCGTAAAATTGAACTTCTTTCTCCCGCAGGGGATATGGAGCGCCTTAAGCTTGCCGTTAAATTCGGAGCTGACGCTGTGTATCTCGGCGGAGAGATGTTCGGTATGAGAACAAACCCCTCTAATTTCGATTACGAGGGGTTAAAAAAAGCCGTTGAGCTTGTTCACGCCTGCGGCAAAAAATTATATCTGACCTGCAACACTCTTCCGAGGAATAATGAGCTTCCGCTTCTTCCCGATTACTTAAAGTACGTTAAAGAAATCGGTGTTGACGCGCTTATTATTGCGGATATGGGCGTGCTGTCACTTGCTAAAAAGTACGCCGACGGAGTTGATATTCATATGTCAACGCAGGTAGGAATTGTAAACTACGAGGCGGCAAACGCGCTTTATGAGCTCGGCGCAAAAAGAATTGTAACAGCCCGCGAGCTTTCGCTTGATGAGATTAAAACAATCAGGGACAAAACGAACTCCGAGCTTGAAATAGAGGTGTTTGTTCACGGCGCAATGTGTATGTCCTTTTCGGGAAGGTGCATTCTTTCTGATTATATGGTAGGAAGAGACGCTAACCGCGGAGACTGCGCCCAGCCCTGCAGGTGGAAATACAGCCTTGTTGAGGAGACGAGACCCGGGCAGTATTTTCCGATTAATCAGGACGAAAACGGAACGTACATTTTCAACTCTAAGGACCTCTGTATGATTGAGCATATCCCCGAGCTCGACAGAGCGGGAATTGATTCCTTCAAAATTGAGGGAAGGGCAAAGAGCGAGTATTACACCGCCATAGTAACCTATGCATACAGAAACGCGCTTGACGAATATCTTTCATCAGGCAGAAAAGAGGATTTCAGGCCGTCTCAGTGGATTCTTGACGAAATGGAAAAAATGAGCCACAGGGAGTATACCGACGGCTTTAATTTCGGACCCATAGTAAACGGTCAGGTGCTCAACTCGGGCGGTTATATCAGAAACTGGGATGTCTGCGCGTTGTTTCAGTCTTACGAAAACGGACGGGTAACCGTTGCACAGCGTAACAGATTCTATCAGGGCGATGTGCTCGAGGTTGTTGAGCCGTTTAAAAAGCCTTATCAGATAACGGTTGAGGAGCTTTATAATGTTAATGACGGCGAATTTGTTGACGTTGCAAATAAAGCTACAAACGTTTATTCCTTTAAGTGCGAACAGGAAATTTCTCCCGACGCAATTTTCAGAGTTGAAAGAAAATAATAATTATCAACCCTTCTGTAAATAATACAGAGGGGTTGTTTTTATGAAAAAAAGAACTGTTTTACTTGGCGTTATAACCTGCTTTTTAATTGCTTCCTGCCTCGGAAGAATTGCGTATATTGCTTTTCTTAAGGCTGCGCCGGTTTCCGACGGCTATAATTCATTTTCGCTAACTCTTGATAAGCCTGAGGTTAATCTTTATTACCGCGATATGACCAAAATGACGAATAACGTTTCGGCAAAAATCGCAGTTATAAGACCTGTTAAAAGAGATATAAAAGAATGCTATTCGCTGTTTAAAGGCGAGGAGCTGACTGATATAATTACCGTTCTTTCAGAGGGGAGACCTGTTATAAAAGATGTCAGCGAGGATTTTTCAGGAAGCA
>CAMOWP010000141.1 GCA_946628455.1 uncultured Clostridia bacterium
AAATACCATATAGCCAACACTGCCGAGCCCGAGCTCCTCGCCGATAACGTCCCAGCATTCAACGGCAATCCGCTCCGTGTCAAACAAAACGCCGTCCATATCAAATATTACAGCCTTCATCAAAGTATAATTAACTCCTTGGTAACTGTGCTGAGGTTTTCTCTGCCTCTCGGGGAGAGATAGCAAACGTCCTCAATTCTGATTCCGAACTTATCGGGGATATAAATTCCGGGCTCAACTGACGAAACGTTACCGGTTTCGTAAGTGTCCTTGCTCTTCGGCGAAGCGTTATATCCCTCGTGAATTTCAAGGCCGACTCCGTGTCCGAGGCCGTGCCTGAAATACTGAGCCATATTCTTTTCGTCGAGTACGTCGTAAGCTGCTTTATAAACGTCCGCACATTTTATTCCGGCGTTAAACGCTTTAATGCCTGCAAGCTGAGCGTTAAGAACAAGCTCATACATTTCCTTCATCTCGTCTGTAGCGGAGCCTACCGCAACTGTCCTCGTCATATCGGAATGGTAGCCCTCATAAGTTGCTCCGAAATCAAAGAGAACAAAATCGCCCTCCTTAATAACTGAATCAGACGGAACGCCGTGCGGCATTGAGGTGTGCGCGCCCGTTAAAAGAATCGTGTCAAAGGAGAGTCCGTGCGAGCCGTTTTTCGCCATAAGATAGTCAAAGTAAGCGGCAAGCTCTTTTTCTGTTTTACCCGCCTTAACGTGGTTTAATAATTCAAGAAAGCTTTGCTCTGCAATAGCGTTAGCCTTCTTCATAAGCTCAATTTCAAACGGCTCCTTGCAGTTTCTGAGCTTCATTAAACCGCTGTCAATTCCGATAAGCTCCGCGCCTTCAAGCTCTTCCTTAAGGCTGTTATATCTCGCAAGGCTTATGCTCTCGTTTTCAAAGCCTATACGCTTTGCGCCGTGCTTGTCAGTGAGCTTTTTAAGCTCCTTAACAAAGCTCTCCTCAATTTCAAATGCTTTCAGGCCCGTCGTTACCGCGTGAGCCTGAGCCGTTTCCGTGTATCTTGAATCAACAAGATGATAGCCCTCGCCCGAGGCGGTAACGAAAACGTAGCCCTCGCTCGGGGAGAAGGAGCAGAGGTAGTGCATATTCGCCTCATCGCAGAGAATAAGCGCGTCAAGCTCCATTTCATTTGTAAGTCTTACTGTTTTTTCCAAATTAATATACATATTTATCACCGAATAGATTATAACATAAATTATCTAATTTTCAACCATATTTTGTTTGACAATATTTACGTTATATGATACTTTTAAATTAGTAAAATTTAAGGAGAAAATTTATGGAAAAGTACCTGATTAATCCCAATCAGAAAATTGCTGAAATCAACAAGGATATTTACGGCAGCTTCAGCGAGCACCTCGGCAGATGCATTTACGAGGGGCTGTATGTAGGCGAGGACAGCAAAATCCCTAATTTAAACGGAATGAGGAAGGATGTAGTCAAAGCGCTTAAGGAAATGGGGCTTCCCGTTTTAAGGTGGCCGGGCGGCTGCTTTGCCGATGAATATCACTGGAAGGACGGAATCGGCGATAAAGCCTCAAGAAAGAAAATGATTAACACTCACTGGGGCGGAGTAGTTGAGGATAACTCCTTCGGAACTCATGAATATTTCGAGCTTTGCAGGCAGCTCGGCTGTGATTCATACGTCAACGGTAACGTCGGCTCAGGCTCTGTAAGGGAGATGAGCGAGTGGGTTGAATATATGACCTTTGACGGCGTTTCCTCAATGGCGGAGCTCAGGGAAAAATACGGCAGCAAAGCGCCCTGGAAGCTTAAGTATTTCGGAGTCGGAAACGAAAACTGGGGCTGCGGCGGTAATATGGACCCGGAATATTACGGTTGCCTCTTCAAGCGTTATAACACCTACTGCCGCGATTACAAGGCTGGTGAGCACATTCAGCGCATTGCCTGCGGACCGAACGGCAGCGATTACCACTGGACGAGAGAGGTAATGGATAAGGTTAAGCACCATGCAAACGGAATCGCGCTTCATTATTACACAGTTCCGACAGGTAATTGGAATCACAAGGGAAGCGCAACTGATTTTGATTTGAATGAATATATTTCAACGATATGCAAGGCGTACAAAATGGAGGAGCTCATAACAAATCATCTCGCAGTTATGGACAGCATTAATCCTCAGCGTTGGGTTAAGCTTGTTGTTGACGAGTGGGGAACGTGGTATGACGTTGAGCCCGGAACAAACCCCGGCTTCCTCTATCAGCAGAGCACGATGAGAGACGCAATTGTTGCCGCGCTCACTCTTAACATTTTCAATAAGCACGCGGACAGAATCCTTATGTGCAATATTGCCCAAACGGTAAACGTGCTGCAGTCCGTAATCTTAACAGACGGCAAAAAGATGGTTAAAACACCTACATACCACGTTTTCAAGCTTTTCAAGGAGCACCAGAATAACACGCTTCTCGGCTCTTATATAACAACGGATATGATTAAATCAAAGAATGACGGTAACAGGGAATTCCCTCAGCTTATCGAATCCGCTTCGATTGATGATAACGGCGTTATCTATTCAACAATTGCAAATACCTCTGCCACTAAATCGGCAAAAATCAAATGCCAGATTGCAGACAGAAAGGTTAAAAGCATTAAGGCAGAAATCATAACGGGCGAGTGTCACGAAAAGAACGACTTTGAAAACACGGACAACGTTAAAATTGAAGATTTCGACGGCTTCAGAAAGCTGTCTGACGGCTTCACAGCAACGCTTCCTGCCTGCTCGGTTGTTAAGTTCACTGTTGAATAATGGAAAAATGCAAAAAATGCCTGCTTCTTGAAGCGGGCGAAAGGGTAACCTATTCAGAAATAATGCTGTATGTTTCAACTCTTGACAAGGTCTTACTTGTTGACAAAAAGCTCCTTGATAAAAGGCTTTCAGAGTGTAAACGCTGCGATAATTTAATATCGGGTATGTGCCTTAAGTGCGGCTGTTACGTTGAGGTGAGAGCAAGGCTTAAGAGCGCTGACTGTCCCGATGAAAATAATAAGAGGTGGTAAAATGAAGGAATTCAAGTTTTATCTTATAACCGATACGCATTATTATAAGCATTCCCTCAGCAAGTACAATGAATATTATGATGATTTTATGCACTATGAGCAGAAATGCTTCGCTGAAACTCAGGCAATTAACGAGGCTGTTTTCACCTGGCTTGAGGAGGCTGACGAGGCTGACACCGTTTTCATCGCGGGAGACCTTTCCTTCAACGGTGAAAAGGAGAGCCACCTTGCTTTTATTGAGCATCTAAAGCGCCTTCAGGAAAAGGGCAAAAAGGTTTACGTTATCACTGCCGACCATGATTTCAAGGACAATGCGGACGGCTGCTTCGGCTTTGACGATAACGGCTGGATACACCCTGAGGCGACCCCGAGAGATGAGCTTTTTGATTTGTATAACGATTTCGGCTTCGGCGACGCAATAGCTGTTGACAGGCAGCATTTATCCTACGTTGCTCAGCTCACCGACGGCGTAAGGCTTCTTGCACTTAATAACGACGGCAACGCTGACGGCGGACGTTATTTTGAAGACAGCCACATTGCCTGGATTAAGGAGCAGACCAAAAAGGCGAGAGACGACGGACAGATGATGATTGCTATGAACCATTATCCGCTTATCCCCGGTCAGCCGATTTTCCATATCGTCGGCGGAACTTATCAGAAGGACGGCGGCGAGGTTACTAAAATGCTTGCAGATGAGGGCGTTCATCTCTGCTTCACGGGTCATATGCATAACCAGGCAATTAATTGCATAACAACCGAAAGCGGAAATAAGTTCTACGACGTCTGCACGGGCTCAATAATCGCAGACCCTGCTGTTATAAGACTTGTTGATATTATTGACGATGAAACCGTTGATATTAAATCATACGAAATTCCTGATTTTGATTACGATACAAACGGCAAGCCCTGCAAGCAGTACCTTGCAGATTTATTCGATAATATGATTGTAAACGTTCTTTACGATATGGCGTATGATACAGAGCGTATGATGAATAAATTCCATCTTAAAAGCAACCTTAAACCCGTTCTTAAAACGGTTGGTAAAATTCTGCAGAAAACAACCGTCGGCGGTCTCGGAAGAATGTTATTCGTCAAGGTTGACCCAAGCATTAAAAAGGAAAAGGTCAAGGATGTTGCCGCCGAGCTTGTAAGAATGATTTTTGAAGGAAATCAGTATTTCAAGGAAGGCACGCCGAAGGGCGACGCTATTCTTGCGATTTTTAACAGACTGAAGCCTGTTCTTAAAAAGATTAATGCAAAGACCTTTGACGGACAGCCTGCCGATATAATCGACCTGCTTAAAAACACAGCAGGCAATTACGATATTGACGACTGGAACGCAACTCTTAAGCTCAAATAAATATAATAAAAACGAGGGTGCCGCGGAGCGTCTGCGATAAAGAAGTTTTACAGACTGATTGAGAATAATTCTCTTTCGGTCTGTATTCTTATAATGCCTTCCCCTTGAGGGGAAGGTGGATTGCCAAAGGCAAGACGGATGAGGTGGATTGATTTTCGCGCTTTGCGGCTACACCTCATCAGTTTCGCTTCGCTCAACAGCTTCCCCTCAAGGGGAAGCCTTTTCT
>CAMOWP010000142.1 GCA_946628455.1 uncultured Clostridia bacterium
AGCTGAGATATACCTTCTCGTCCTCGCTTTCATACCCGTTTGACGCGTTTACGGTGAGAATGTTGCTTTTCAGCTCACTGTTGCCGAGGATAAAATCGCACGAAACATTGTAAATAGTTGCAAGCTTTAAAATATCATAAGGCTTGGGACAGCTGCGCTTAGGGTCCTCCCAGATTCTGTATGTGTTTTCGTTAACGTTAATCGCTGCTGCAACGTCGCGCATTTTAAGCTTGTTTGCCTTTCTGAGCGCGGTGATATTCTTTTTTATGTTTTGCTTAACTTCCTCTGATGTATATTCATACTTAACAAATCCGTTCATTTAATCACCTGTGCTTCTTTGTTTTTCTACATTATATAAAAAAGTTCGACAAAATTCAATACTATGTTACATTCTGTAATATAAAAATATATCTAAATTTGACAAAATGGTTACAAAATGGTATCATTGTAATGATAAGCTATAAACCAAAAAGGCGAAAAAACGCAAAACGCCCTGCACACAACTAATCCCTGTGCAAAAATATTATTTATTATGAAAAAGCTTTTATCACTTTTATTATCGTTATCAGTATTGCTTTCGGGCCTTGCGCTGAGCATGACCGCCGAGGCGGCGTCTTATAAAACACAGCTGAAAAACGCAGGCTTTCCTGACAGCTATATTGACTCTTTGGTGTCGCTTCACAACAAGTATCCCAACTGGGAGTTCAAGCCGTTTAAAACGGGGCTGAGCTTTTCCGCAGCGGTAAGCGGAGAGCGCTCCTCTCACAGAAAGCAGATTCTTGAAAGAGGCTACGGCGATAAATACTATTGCTCCTGCTCAAGCTGCAAAAAGAACGGAAGCTACGTTTACCAGTATTCAGGCTGCTATTCCGCTTCTCAGTGGGCTGTCGAACATTATATGGACCCTCGCAACTGGCTTGACGAAAAGCATATCTTCCAGTTTGAATCAAACAGATACAGCGCCGAGCATACGCAGAGCGGCGTTGAAGCTATCATCAAAAACACCTGGATGAAAAACGCCAATATTACCTATGTTAACACAGAGGGCAAAACGGTAACCTTCACCAATAACGGCAGCAAGGTCAAGTATTCAAAAGCAATTATGGAGGGCGCAAAGGCGCACAATATAAGCGCTTATTATATGGCGTCAAGAATTGTTAAGGAGGTCGGCTCAACCAAGCCGAGCGCAAGCGGAACGGTGGGAACTAAAAAGCCGTTCGTCGGAATGTATAATTATTACAGCATCGGCGCAACAAGCGGCGGAATGTCGGGGCTTGAATGGGCGTCGGGCTTCCTGCTTGCAAAAAAGAATACCACCATGTATTCAAAGTACAGCTCATCAACAGGCAAGAGAAGCGGAACAAAAACCTCAATCAGCTCAGGCCAGCGTATGAGCTATATCGGAACCTACGGCGACAATTACAAGGTTAAGCTTTATTCAGGCTCCTACACAACAAACGGCGCAGTGGGCTACATAAAAAAATCGGCGCTGAGAACAACTTATTTCAATTATTCAAGACCGTGGACTAATCCTTACAGGTCAATCTGCGGCGGCGCGTGGTATATCTCTGATAAGTATTTAACTTATCAGTACACAACCTACCTTGAAAAATTCAACGTCAACAAAAGCTCGGGTATGCTTTACGAGCATGAGTATATGCAAAACGTTGACGCGCCTTCAACCGAGGCAGTTTCAAAGTATAACGCGTATAAAAACGCGGGCCAGCTTTCAAAGAAAAAGGTATTTTATATCCCCGTATTTTCAAATATGCCAAACGATACCTCAAGCTCCTCGCAGTCCTCCTCGGGTTCGGGCACGTCGGGCTCATCAAGCTCGTCAAAGGTTACAGGGCTTAAGGTTTCAGCAACAGCGCCAACAACAATTTCCGTAAAATGGAAGGCTGTTTCGGGCGCATCAAAATATTATATAAAAATAAATAATCAGACTAAGGGCACAACCTTCTCAAAAACAGTAACCTCCGCTTCCTCAAAGCTCAACGGGCTCACAAAGGGAAACGTTTATAAAATTTGGGTGCGCGCGTATAAGGGCGGAAAGTGGACAGGCTACTCCTCAGCGGTCAAGGCGCGCTGCAAGCCGGGCAAATCAAAAATCAAGAGCATTTCCTCTACAGGCAGAGGGCTGATTAAAACAACCTGGAAAAAGAAAAGCGGCGCGGACGGCTACCAGATAGTTTATTCCCGCGATAAAAGCTTCAAAAACGTTGTTGCAAGAAAGAATGTAAAGGGAACCTCTTATACCGGGAAAAACTTTACAAAGGGCAGAACGTACTACGTTAAAGTAAGAGCGTATATAATCTACGGCGGCAAGAAATATTACGGCAAGTACAGCGCCGCCAAATCAGTTAAATCCAAATAATTAAAAGGACTAAGCAAACGCTTAGTCCTTTTGTTTTAGGGGCGGTTATTAACCGTCCGTTTAATCAATATACGCGCCGTCGTCTGTGCAGATAAGGGCGTGGTCCTTGATTCTGTAAAACTTTTTAAGCCCGATTATCGGCTCGCCTATATCGCTTACCGTAAAATCGCTCTTGCTGATTCTGCGAAGCTTTGCGCTGTTGCAGCAAACATAAATGCTTTCGCTGTCTGATGAAAGAGAGGAGGGGAGGATGAAGGTTGTCGCCTCCTTGCCTCCTATTCTTATATCAACGCTGAGCCTGCTCTGAAGCGCGTAGCGGATAACGCAGTTTTCCTCCCTGCAGCAGCACCATATATAATTTCCGTCAACCGCAAGCGAGTTAACGGGCTTGCCGTTGTAGCTGAGCGTGTCGTTAAAAACAACATTTCCGTCCGAATCAAACAGGCCGCACTGCCCGTTCGGGAAAATAACGAAAACGCTTCTGTCGCTTAAAATTGCCGCGTCGCACTGAACAAAGTTTGCAATCGTGTCAGTAATCTTCTTATACGAGCTGCCGAACTTTTTCATAAGATACGCGCTTTTCGTTATAACCTCTTTTTCAAGCGTGTCAACGTTAACGATGAAATAATTAGGCTTGTAGCCTGAAACAGAGCCTGCAAGAGGCCTCTTTTCAACAACTATAACCTTGTTATCCGTGAATCTTACAACGTCAACAATTTCTCTGTTACTGATTTTTTTCAAGGAGTCAGACCTCCTTTTCTTCAAGCAGATTTGTTTCGGTTATATAGCTGAGCGTCATCAGCGAATCCGTCAGATGAACGTTTTCAACAAGCACCTCGGGGTGCGCCATTGAAATGTCATAATTTGAAAAGTTCCAGAAGCTCTTTATGCCGAGGCGGCAGAGCAAATCCGTAAGCTCCTTCATATCGTTTGACGGAATGCAGATAACTGCGCATACGGGCGAATTATCTCTGCAGAAATTTTCAAGGTAATCAATGTGCCTTACAGGAATTCCCTTAACAATTTTTCCCGCCATAGCCTCGTTTTTATCAAAAACGCCGATGAGCTTGAAGCCGCTCTTGCGCTGAGAAATTTTTGAAGCAACGGCCTTGCCGAGGTTTCCTGCGCCGATTAAAATTGTTTTAAGCTCCTTGTTAACGTAGAGTATCTCGCCGATTTTATCGTAAAGCTCGGGCACGTTGTAGCCGTAGCCCTGCTGGCCGAAGCCGCCGAAGCAATTGAAATCGTGCCTTATCTGAGAGGCTGTGAGCCCCATCCTTTCGGCAAGCTCCTTGGAGCTTATTCTTACTATTCCGTTTGACTTGAGGTTTTCAAGGAAACGGTAATAACGGGGGAGTCGCTTAATTACAGAAATTGATATATCTTCTTTCATTTTTAACACTCCGTAGTATTAATTATTTTGTCATTTCGGTTATTGTATCCATAACGTAGTTGCCGAATTCCTCGCAGGTGCAGCCTGTGTCGCGGCCTGTGATTGTGAGCTTCTTCTCCTCAAACATACACTTATCAAGCGCCTTTTCAAGAGCGTCTGCCTTGTCCTGATAGCCGATATGTGAAAGAAGCATAACTGTTGCTCTGAGCATTGAGCACGGGTCTGCGTATTTGCCTCTGCCCTCAGTAATCATACGCGGAGCAGAGCCGTGGATAGCTTCAAACATTGCATATTTTTTACCGATGTTAGCCGAGCCTGCTGTGCCGACGCCGCCCTGGAACTCTGCCGCCTCGTCAGTGATGATGTCGCCGTAAAGGTTAGGAAGAACGAAAACCTTGAAATCGCGCCTTCTTGCAGGGTCAATGAGCTTTGCTGTTGTGATGTCAACAAACCAGTCGTCAGTGATAATCTCGGGGTATTCCTCGCCAACCTTCTTTGCTATGTTGAGGAACTTGCCGTCAGTAGTCTTGATGATGTTTGCCTTTGTTATGATTGAAACCTTTTCCTTCTTGTTGTTTCTTGCATATTCATAAGCAAGGCGTGCGATTCTCTCGCAGCCCTCCTCGGTTGCAACGGTGAAATCAACTGCAAGGTCGTCTGTAATGTTTGCGCCGTATGAGCCAACTGCGTAGCCTCCCTCGGTGTTCTCTCTGAAGAAGGTCCAGTCAATGCCCTCCTCGGGAACCTTAACGGGGCGCATATTTGCAAAGAGGTCAAGCGCCTTTCTCATAGCAACGTTTGCGCT
>CAMOWP010000143.1 GCA_946628455.1 uncultured Clostridia bacterium
CATTTAATGAGAAAATTGCTTTTATTTCCCCACAAAATTAACCTCGGCATTTATCTCGGCATTATTACTTTTAACTCCGTTTACGGCTTATGCAGAAACGGGCGTTTACCTTCAGGATACTCACGCGGTTATAGTCAGCGATAAGGAAAAAAGCGGCTATGCTGCGGCGGTAAGCTATAACTCCGAAGGCTCAATCTTAAATACTCAGGTTACCCCGATTTCTTTGGAGGCGTATTCTGCACAGTCTGTTTTGGCAGACAGACTCGGCTATGCAGACAAGGTGTTTCTTTTAGATGAAAACCTTGCGCCCTCTGAAAAGGCTTACACAGCGCCTTATCAGGGCGAAACTAACCTCAAAACAGGCAAGCTGTTTCTTGATACATATCCGCACGGCGCAGATATCTACATAGACGGCGCAAGATATGAGGAGCAGACCACTCCCTGCATTTTAACTCTTGTTGACGGTATGCACGGTATGTCCGTTTCACCTCAGTGCTTTGAGAGCCTTGATTTTTTGATTTCTCTCGGAACAGGAGAGGGCTCCTCAATTTCCCTCGGCAGAGAGCCTCTCCTTTTTGAAACGGATTATACTCTGACTGTTAACGATTCCTCCGCTGTAAGCGACAGCGAGCTCAATTTTTCAGACGACTTTGTAACCTTCAGAGAGGCTGTTGCCAAGGCGAATAACGACCCTGAGCATTCTTATACTATCCTTTTTGATAACGGTATAGAAAGCGTGGCCTCAGGCACGGTAAACAATATTAATATCACTGCAAAAAACCTTGTTATTGACGGAATAAAAAACAGAGATAATCCCGTTAAGTTTACTTTCTCCGATGAAGAAAAGACTCACCCGATTATCCTTCTTCCAACGGAAAACGTTATCCTTTACGGAATTGAATTTCTTGACGGCTCCTTTTCAATAAGGCCTGACGATAACGAAACGAAAACCGAAAGCTACAAAAATATTAAGGTTATCGGCTGTAAATTCAGCGATTACGGGCTTTTTGCCTTCGGCGGAGCGTGCAAGGCTGCAGGCACCTCGGCAAGCGTTAATTATAAGGATATGTATTTTTGCGGAAATACGCTTGAAAACACTGACTGCTTTTTCGCTTATTCCGGCGACTGCGATAACTCGACAGCAGACGGAATTTACGTCTGCAACAACGAGCTTAAAGGCTCGAGCGTGGTTGACCTGAACTGCTCGGACTGCAATTCCTGGTATATTTACGGACGTGAAACCGAGCAGGGCGGGATTACCGCTCCCGAAACGTCGGACGGCAATACGCTTAAAAACGTTCTTGTTTCGGGCAATATCGGCGGAAGGCTCCGTATGAGCTGCGCAGTGGGCGGAAACAGTAACAACACAATTGAAAACGTTGTTATCAGAAACAACACCTTCTCCGATTTTTGCGAATATACCTGCGCGCAGAATAACAACGTCAGAAATGCCAATCAGGAAATGCACACGAGCTCAAACGTTATGCGCAATTTCCTTATTGCCTATAACACGGAAGAATATACTGACGGCAGACCCGCTTCGCTTGCTTCAAGACTTTATACCGCAAGGAGCGAGGACGGCGCGCTTGACGGCAGCTCTCAGCTTTATTGCGACAGTAATAAAATGGAAAATTTCGTCCTTTACAGAAATACCGTTAAGGGCGTAAACGAGGCTGAAATTGAGAAAACCGTTGACTCAGACGTTGATTTTACCGATTTGGGCGAATACAGCGAAAAGAGCGTTTTCCCGTTTAAGGCGGCTGTTAAAAACGAAGAGCCAGATGGAGTTAGCTATATCTCGCAAAGCGGTAATGAATTCAATAAGCTTTATTTCTTTGATAACAGCGTTGACTCACCTTTCAAAAAAACCGAATTCAAAACCGATAAAAAGGTTGAAATATTCAAGGAAAACACCTATAGCTACACCGGGCTGAAAGAGGGTAAGGAATACGCAATCATCGTTCTTAAGGGCAACGCCGAAAGCTACGAATTTTCAAGCGATTCGCTTCTTTATATAACTCAGTTTACTGCAACGGGAAACTACGTTAAGTTCACCCCGAGAATTCCCTGCGGCGATTACAAGGGCGAGTACGTTGTTCTTCTCACGGGCAACGACGGCGTTATAACAAAGCCCGTTGTAATAGACGTGCAGAGCCATATTCACTCATATTCGCTTGTGAGCGAAACCAAGCCCACCTGCGCAAAAGAGGGAGTTAAAACTTATAAGTGCGAAAAATGCGATAAGTCTTATACCGAGAAAACAGATAAGCTTTCGCATATTCCGGTTACCGATAAAGCCGTTGCGCCAACCTTCAAAAAGGCAGGCAAAACGAAGGGCAGCCATTGCAAAGTGTGCGGCGCAGTTTTAACTCCGCAAAAGAGTGTTAAAAAGCTCGGCGCACCCGCAGTTTCAAAGCTGAAAAAGGGCAGGGGCGCGTTTACTGCTTACTGGAAAAGGATAAGCTCAGTCGGCGGGTATGAGATTCAGTATTCCCTTAAAAGGAATATGAAATCGGCAGAAAAGAAAACCGTCAAGGGCGCATCAAAAAAGAAGCTTACCGTTAAGAAGCTAAAAAAAGGTAAAAAGTATTATGTCAGAATACGCGCTTACAAGGTTATAAACGGAAAGAAGCAGTATTCAAAATGGAGTAAAGTAAAGGCTGTTAAGCTTAGGCATTAAGGAGTAAAAGCTATGTATATGAAAGAAAACGGTAAAATCTGGCTTGCAACAGGCGAAAACAGAGTGTACCTCGAGCCGTCAATGGCAAACCGCCACGGACTTATTGCAGGCGCAACGGGAACGGGTAAAACGGTAACGCTCAAGGTTATTGCCGAGTCCTTTTCAGACCTCGGAGTTCCTGTTTTCCTTGCGGACATCAAGGGCGACCTTACGGGAATGTGTAAGGAGGGCTGCGAGAATAAGCATATCCGCCGTTCAATTGATAATATGGGAATTGAGAATTTTACATATACTCCGTATCCCGCAAGATTTTTTGACGTTTATGCAAAAAACGGCCATCCCGTCCGTACAACTATTTCCGAGATGGGTCCCGAGCTCCTTTCAAGGCTGCTCGGCCTTAACGATGTTCAGAGCGGCGTTTTAAGAATAATTTTCAGAATTGCCGATGATAACGGAATGCTCCTTCTTGACCTTAAGGATTTAAGGATGATGCTTCAGTTCGTCGGTGATAATGCAAACGATTTCAAGCTTTCTTACGGAAATGTAAGCGCTCAGAGCCTCGGCGCAATTCAGAGAGCGCTCTTAACCCTTGAGGACGAGGGCGGCGACGTTTTCTTCGGTGAGCCCGCGCTTGAGCTTGAGGACTGGTTTGACTGGGATGAAAACGGCAGGGGAGTTATGAATATACTCGAGTGTCAGGAGCTTTTTCAGCATCCGCTTCTCTATTCAACCTTCCTTCTGTGGATGCTTTCCGAGCTTTATGAGATGCTTCCCGAGGCGGGCGACCTTGACAAGCCTAAGATTGCCTTCTTCTTTGACGAGGCGCACCTCCTTTTCAACGACGCTCCGAAGGCGCTGCTTGAAAAGGTTGAGCAGGTTGTAAGGCTTATCCGTTCAAAGGGCGTTTCGGTTTGGTTTATCTCACAGAATCCTGCAGATATTCCCGAAAGCGTTTTGGGTCAGATAGGTAACCGCGTTCAGCACGCGCTCAGAGCTTATACTCCGAATGACCAGAAGGCGCTGAGATATGCCGCTAAATCCTTCAGGGAAAACCCGAATTTTGACACCGAGCGAGTTCTTCAGGAGCTTGAAGTCGGCGAGGCGCTCGTTTCAGTCCTCGATGAAAAGGGCGTTCCGTCAATCGTTGAAAGAGCGGGAATTCTTCCTCCGCGAAGCTCAATGAATATTGTTGATGAATTCGACCTTCAGCGCGAAATCAATCAGAGCAAGCTCTATGATAAATATATGATTATGGTTGACCGCGAGAGCGCCTACGAAATTCTTATGGCGAAATATGACGCGCAACAGGCTGCCGAGCAGGAGGCTCAGGAGCAGCTCGAAGCCGAAAAGGAAGAGCTTGAAAAAATGAAGCAGGAAACGGCTCTTGATAAGGAGCGCGCAAAGCTTGAGAAGGAACGCGAGAAGCTTGAAAAGGAGAGGGAACGCTTAAAAAACAAAGCAAAATCCTCATCATATTCCTCATCAAGAAGGCGCCGCACGTCACCCGTTTCAAAAACAATTAATTCGGCCGCAAACACAGTCGGCAGAGAGCTCGGCAAGCAGTTAATCCGCGGGCTTTTCGGAACTCTCAAATAAAAAAGAAGGGCGCAGGGCGTCCGTCATAAAGAAATTTTCAGACTGAAAGACTATCATTCTCTTTCGGTCTGTTTTTCTTTTCCGGATTTGGCAGTACAAATCCTATGCTCGCTACAGTCTGTGACATATTCAAACCAATATTAAGCAAAATTGTTAATTGGATCTTGCTATTATTCCAGATTTGGAATATAATAGATTTGAAAGAATTTGAGGTGAAAACAATGACTGGATTTATGACTGCAAGCGAAGCCGCAACAAAGTGG
>CAMOWP010000144.1 GCA_946628455.1 uncultured Clostridia bacterium
CGAGGGCGCCGTCCCCTACAGGAATTACGTAGGGACGAGCATTGCTCGTCCGAGGTAGGGCTCGGGGACCCTCCCCTACGATTGCCGTGCGCAGCACCCGCAATTCTTAATTCTTAATTCTTAATTCTTAATTTTAATTCCATACGGTTAATGCGGGACGTCGAGGCGCCGTCCCCTACATGAACTACGTAGGGACGAGCATTGCTCGTCCGAGGGAGGGCTCGGAGACCCTCCCCTACGATTGCCGTGCGCAGCACCCGCAATTCTTAATTCTTAATTCATAATTCATAATTACATAAGATAATCTCTGAGCTTCAGGAGAAGCGCCTTTTCCAGTCGGGAAACCTGCACCTGTGATATTCCGAGCAGCTTTGCGGTGTCGCTCTGCGTTTTGCCGTGAAAATATCTCAGCTCAATCAGCCGTCTGTCACGCTCGGAAAAGCCCTCGAGCGCAAGCTTAACTGAAAGCCTGTCCACCATTTCGTCAGAATAATCAACGGGGATATCAAGCTCCCTTTCCCCCTCGCTTCCTGCGCAGAGAGACACAGGCGGTGTAATGATTCCGAGCAGCTCACCGAGCTGAGCCTCCTCAATTCCGCTAAGGCGTGACAGCTCGCTGACGGTTGGCTCTCTGTTCTCCTTTGCTATGAACTCGTCACGAAGCTTCTGAATAAAAGCTGATTTTTCCCTGAGCGAGCGCGAGACCTTAAGCTGTCCGCCGTCGCGGAAAAGCCTTCTGATTTCGCCCATAATAACGGGCACGGCGTATGTTGAAAACTGAAAGCCCCTGCCCTCGTCAAACCTGTCAGCCGCCTTAATAAGCCCGAGGCACCCTGCCTGGAACAAATCGTCGTACTCCTCGCCCCTGCCCCTGAAACGCCTTGCAACAGCGTGAACGAGGGGGATGTTGTTAACAATCAGCTCCTCCCTTTTGCTCCTTACCATACGCCTTTACCGCGGATTTTCTTAATCAGCGTAACCGTTGTTCCCCTGCTCTGCTGAGATTTTACGCTGACTCTGTCGCAAAAGGACTGCATAACGGTGAAGCCGAGCCCCGCTCTGTCTGCGCCGCCGCTTGTAAAAAGAGGCTCCATTGCCTTTTTAACGTCGGCAATGCCTATTCCCTTATCCCTGATTTTAACCTTAACCGTGCTGTTTTCAAGAAGCTCGGCTGTTATGTAAAGCTTACCCTCGGTTTCGGGATAAGCGTGCACTATGCAGTTTGTAACCGCTTCGCTGACTGCCGTCTTTAAATCCGAAAGCTCCTCTATGGTCGGGTCAAGCGGAGTTATGAAAGCACAAACCGCCGCCCTGCAAAAGCCCTCGTTAACTGATTTTGCGCTGAGAGTCAGACTGAATTCATTAATTACCTTCATTTCTTTTCCTCCTTGATTATTGCTATGCTTCCTATCCCAGCAAGCTCAAAAAGCTTCTTCGTCTGGCGTGACACATTCCTGACCTCAAGCGTTCCCTTAAAGCTCTGCATAGTTCTGTACCTCCCCATAACAAGCCCGATTCCCGATGAATCCATAAAGGTTACGTTCTTATAATCAAGAATAAGGTGCCTCGGCTTGTTGACGCTGAGCACCGCGTCAAGCCTTTCGCGTATTTCCTTAACTGTATGGTGGTCAAGCTCGCCGCTGAGGTATGCTATAACAAGCTCGCCGCTGACCTCAATTGATGCGTTCATTTTATCAACTCCAAAAAAATAATACCAATCAGCTATAAAATAGCAGATTGGCATTGCGTAATTTGTTGAACAAAATATTTAACTATAATATATTTCTGATTTCCCTTGCAAGGTAAAAGGAGCCGCACACCAGAGTAACCCCCGTATGCCCGACAGCCTCCGACGCGCTTTTACAAATTTCTACATTATCACAGAATTTTCGCGCAATTTCGGCAAGCTCCTCAGCGCTCATAGCCCTCGGGTTATTTATTTGTGTTGCGATAATTTCTCTGCATTTCGGGGCTATAATTTCAAGGTAGGAGGAAACGTCCTTGTCCCTGAGCATAGCTATAACCGCCGTTTCGTTTTCAATAAGCGGTGAAAGCGCAAGCGCCGCGCCGACGTTATGCCCGCCGTCAAGCAGGATGTTTCCGATTCTCTCCTGCCGCGCAGGAAGCATCACAAGCTCGTTTACGCGCTTAAACTGAAGCTCGTCAAGCACTGCGTTAACAAGGCTTAAATTGTCCGTTATACCGCGGGTTATGAGCTTTTTGCACTTGCCCTCAAAATGCTCCCTCAGCTCCTCATTATACAAAACGCAGGAGCAGTTTTTTCTGAGAATTCCCGATTTTTCCTCTGCGATTTCGCCAACGGTGCCGCCGAGAAAATCTGTGTGGTCAAGCGAAATTGAGGTTATAACGGCGAGGTTATTAAGTTCAACGTTAGTTGAATCTCCCGCGCCGCCCATTCCGCACTCAACAACGGCATAGTCTGCGCCCGCCCTCGCGAAATAAGAATACATAATATAAGTCAGCGCCTCGAATTCGGTGCAGTCGCTTTTCATATTATAAAGCTCACAAGCGCCCCTGACGAATTCCGCCTTTGGAATGAGCTCTCCGTTCAGCTGAATCTGCTCCCTGTAATCCGTCACCCAGGGAGAGGTGAACAGCCCGACCTTAAAGCCGCTGTTTTCAAGCGCTTTGGCTACGGTTGCGGCAACGGTGCCCTTTCCGTTAGTGCCCGCAACGTGAATTATTTTATAGCTGTTCTGCGGATTTCCTGCGGCTTCAAGCACTTTTTTAATACGGCTAAGCCCCGGCTTAATGCCGAGGCTCTGCTTATTTTTTATGTAGTTTAACGCTTCTTCAAAAGTGCTGATTTCAGCCATTAACCAATTTCCTCAATAGATTTTTAAGGCGCCAACTAACGAATCCGATACGGTTATCATTAGCTGATTTGCCCTTATATATTGTTAAAAATACTCGGAATACGCAAGTATTCCTGCGTTTTTTGCCGCATCTAAGACCAAATCAGCTTAATGATAACTGCAAAGCACTAAAAATGCAGATAGTTAAGATGAAATTTGGTGGCTTGAGATTGTAGCTTGGCTGGCGCCAAGCAAAATCGAAAACGCAAAAGTTCGCTTAAATAGCGCATTTTTAGCGTTTCGGATTCATTAGTTGGCGCCTAATTGATTCAATCTTCTCCTCAAGCTTAGCGGCGTCGGCTCTGTTTTGCTCAACAACCTTTTCGGGAGCCTTGTTCACAAAGCCCGGGTTATTAAGCTTTTTGTTGATGAACGCAAGCTTGTCCTCAGCCTGAGCGAGCTCCTTTTCAAGGCGCTTCTTCTCAGCCTCAAAATCAACGAGGTCGCCGAGCGGGATATAGATTTTAGCCGAATCGGTTATTATTGTTACAACGTTGCCGAGGTCGCCGAAGGCGTTTTCAACCTCAACCTCGTTAGCCGAAGCAAGCCTCTTGATGAACTCTGCGCCCTTTGCGAAAATCTCTGCCGAAGCGGTTTCAACGTAAACCTTCGCCTTCTTGCTCGGCGGGATGTTCATCTCGGCTCTTCTGTTTCTGATAGCGCGGATGGCGTCCATAATCTTTTCCATCTCGCCCTCTTCTTCAGCGAAGCTGAGCTTTTCGTCATATTTGCACCACTCGGAAATCATAATTGATTCGCTGTCGTGAGGAATCGCCTGGTAAATCTCCTCAGTGATGAACGGCATAAACGGATGAAGCAGCTTGAGGATATATGTAAGCACGAAAACGAGCACGCCCTTAACGTCCTCTTTTGCCTTTTCGTCGTCGCCCTGGAGTCTTATTTTCGCAATTTCAATATACCAGTCGCAGAATACGTCCCAGATGAAATCGTAAAGCTTCTGAACTGCGATGCCAAGCTCGTATTTATCAAGGTTTTCCGTTACCTCTTTTGCAAGCGAGTTAGCCTTTGAAACAATCCACTTGTCCTCAATGAGAAGGTTTTCGGGCAGTCCGTTATACTCATAACCGTCGCCGAGGTACATCAAAACGAAGCGAGCCGCGTTCCACAGCTTGTTTGCAAAGTTGCGCGAAGCCTTAACTCTATCGTCTGAAAAACGCATATCGTTTCCGGGCGAGTTACCCGTTGCGAGAGTAAACCTCAGAGCGTCTGCGCCGTATTCGTCAATAATCTCAAGCGGGTCGATACCGTTTCCGAGGGATTTCGACATTTTTCTGCCCTGCGCGTCACGAACGAGGCCGTGAATTAAAACGGTGTCAAACGGAACTCTGCCCGTCTGCTCAATGCCTGAGAACATCATTCTCATAACCCAGAACGGAATAATATCGTAGCCCGTTACAAGAGTATCGGTGGGGTAATATTTCTTGAAATCCTCAGTTTCCTCAGGCCAGCCCATTGTTGAAAACGGCCAGAGCGCTGACGAGAACCAGGTGTCGAGCGTGTCGGGGTCCTGATGTATATGTTCAGAGCCGCAGTGCTCGCACTTTGTAGGAATATCGCGGCTTACGGTAATCTTGCCGCAGTCGTCGCAATACCAGGCAGGAATTCTGTGCCCCCACCAAAGCTGACG
>CAMOWP010000145.1 GCA_946628455.1 uncultured Clostridia bacterium
ATTTCCTTTCTCAGTTAAATGTGTTTTTCATCTTAATTATCAAATATATTTGGACGTCACATTCGCCCGAAACGGAAATTCTGCCGCAAAAGATTTTCAAATAACAGTTTCATAGCTTGCCCTCAATTCCTACTATTGCCGTAGGCTTTAGTGATATTGAGTGCATTATAACCTATAATTCCTATCTTGTCAATAGGTTTTCAGTTTTTTTTTGAAAAAAACTTTAAAAACGGTGTTGCAATAGCGCTTTAATAATGATAAAATATTCACGAAAAATTATATATTAAGAGAGGTAACTGTTATGGAAAAACTCAGGTATTTTGTAAACGGTGAGTTTAAGGAGTCAAAAACCGACGTATGGTATGACCTTCATAACCCTTCAACAGGCGAGGTAACGGGTCAGGCTCCGTGCTGTACAAACGATGAGGTTTTAGAGGCTATCGCAGCTGCAAAAGCGGCTTATCCTTCATGGAGAAACACTGCGGCAAGAAAAAGGTCTCAGATTCTCTACAAGGTAAGAGAGCTTCTTATTGAGCATATGGACGAGCTCACGCAGCTCGTATGCGAGGAAAACGGAAAGACCTGGTCAGAGGCTGCAGGCGATGTCGGCAAGGCTCAGGAAGGAACAGAGCTTGCAACTCAGGCGCCTTCGCTTCTTATGGGCGAAAGCCTTATGGACGCTTCAACAGGCTTTGATACAGTTAAATATCGCGAGCCGCTCGGCGTTTTCGCAGGTATCGTTCCCGTTAATTTCCCCGCTATGATTCCGTTCGGCTGGATGGCACCCGTTTGTATCGCTTGCGGTAATACAATGGTGCTCAAGGCTGCGTCACTCACTCCGAGAACGGCTATGAGAATTGCTGAGCTTTACAAGGAAGCAGGCGTTCCCGACGGCGTTATCAATATTGTAACCTGCTCAAGAAATGAGATTAACACTATCCTTGAGCACCCCGACGTTAAGGGTATCACCTTCGTTGGCTCAACTCCCGTTGGCCTTAAGATTTACGAAAAGGCTGCTGCAAACGGAAAGAGATGCCAGGCGCTCACTCAGGCTAAGAACCACGCCCTTGTTCTTGAGGACTGCGCTCTTGAGAGAACAGTTGCAGGCGTTATCAATTCAGCATTCGGCTGCGGCGGCCAGAGATGTATGGCTCTTGCAGTTTGCTGCGTTCAGGAGAGCATTGCGGATAAGTTTGTAGCAGAGCTCAAAAAGCAGATTAAATCAGTTAACTGCGGCCCTGCATGGGATAAGAGCACGCGCCTCGGCCCCATCACTTATGAAAAGCACTATCACGAGGTTCTTGCAGATATTGAAAAGGGTATCAGGGAAGGCGCAGAGCTTGTTGTTGACGGACGTAACCCCGAGGTTCCCGCAGGCTATGAAAACGGCTATTTCGTTGGCCCTACAGTATTTGACAAGGTTACTCCCGATATGACAATCGGCGACGAAGAGGTATTCGGCCCCGTTCTTTGCATAAAGAGAGTTAAGGATTTTGACGAGGGTCTTGCGCTTATGAACGCTAACCCGTATGCTAACGGCTCAGTTATCTACACTCAGAGCGGCTACTATGCACGCCAGTTCGCAAGATACACTGACGGCGGCCAGGTTGGTATCAACGTTGGTATCCCCGTTCCCGTTGGCTTCGTTCCGTTTTCAGGACACAAGCAGTCCTTCTTCGGCGACCTCCACTGCCTCGGCAAGGACGCTTACCGTTTCTTCACAGAGAGCAAGAGTGTAACTCAGCACTGGTTTGACGAGGAAGAAATGAAGGCGAAAGAGGTTGACACCTGGGACGGTCTTCTCTAATTCGGAATGCGGATTTCGGAATTATAAATTATAAATACTTAACCTTAACACATAAAAACTCCCTGCGAATTCTCGCAGGGAGTTTTAAGTTTATATATTATTCAACTGTGATTGAGCCGCCGTTGTTTGATGAGCCGTAGCCGATATAAATCTTACCTCTGTTAAGCTTTACATCCTGGCCGTCAGCAGTCTTGATAACAAGCTTGCCGTTTTCCTTGCTCCATCTGATATCAACGCTCTTGCCCATTGAAAGGATTTTGCCTTCGCCGCCTGCGAGCTTGTAATCGCAGTAGGTTTCGCTCTGGCCTGCGTGCTTGTAGTTTTCTTTTACAATGTAAGAGGTTTCATCAAGAAGATAGATAAGAGTTTTAACCTCAAGGTTTGATTCGCCGTACTTTGAATCAAAATCGGTTGTTTTATAAACTCCCTTAGCCTCGTCATAAGTGAAAACGCCTTTCTTCGGGCACTTATTTGACCAAACGAAGGTTGCCTTTGTGCCTGAGCTTTCGCCTGCAGGCTCGTCCTTATCGTTAAACTCAAACTGAGTGAAGCGCTCCTGCCTGAGGTCCGTGCTTATCTTGTTATTTTCAATAAGCTTAACAACGTTTTTACCGTTGAGGTAACCTGTATGCTCAATTGCAGTCTGTCTTGACTTATCTCTTCCGAAATAAGTTCCGTCCTCTGACTGAGCGAGAAGATTGATATGGTCAATATTTTCAACCTCAAATACTGTGTCAGCGCCAACGTAATTATCCTTTGAACGTGAAAGGCCGGTGTGGATAAAGATTGAATCCCACATCTGGCTGAAGCGGATAAACGGAGGACGTGCCGAACGGCTCGGACCAACCTGAGCAGGAATCTGGTTCATATCAGCCCAGAAGAACAGGAGTCTTGTTGAGAATTCCGTTTCGCCTTCCATAACGATATCTGCGTCTGCAATACCCCACTGAGGCCTTACAGCCTCTGTTGAATATTCATTTTCAACAACTACTGCAACGGGGCGCTTGCCGATTGCGTTCTTGTTATAATTGAATTCGCCTGTAAGCGGGTTAGCCGTGTTCTTGTCAATTTCAACTGCGGCTGTTGTTGCTTCCGTTTGGGGAGCGGTTGTTTCAGCCTCGGGCTTCTTTCCGAAATAGCCGTTTGCATAAAGGAATATGCCTGCTCCTATTGCAATTACAATAAGAGCAACGATAACGCCGATAATTATGCCCTTTTTGCTTTTCTTTTCGTCTTCTTGATTATGCCTTTCCGAGCGGATAAGCGGCTCTTCGGGCTCCGAGTAATCGTCGGCAACGGAAAGAATATCAATTGCGCCCTCCTCTGCAGGAGCAGCTTCTTCAGCAGCAGGAGCCTCATCCGCAGCTTCAGCTTCAAAAGAGAGAACCTCAGTATCGCCTTCATCTGCGCTTTCCGCGGGCTCTGCCTCAGGCTCAAAAGCAAGCGCCTCTGTTGCGCTTTCCTCAGCAGCTTCGGCTACGGGCTCCTCCGCTACAGACTCTTCAGCCGCAGGAGCTTCGGCAGCAGCCGCCTCCTCAGGCTCCTCAGAAGCATTTCGCGCTTTAACTTCCTTTAAAATTTCATCAAGCTCTTTATCGTTCATAATAAAACTTGGGAATAGCTTCCCTTTTCCTTTCTGAAAATTCAATTCATTATACCATAAATATTAAAAATATCCATAAAAGTTACACAATTGTAACACTATTGAAAATATTTGCTTTATAATGTATAATATATAAATATGAGCATAAGCATTGAGGTGGTTTTATGGCAAGAACAATTCCAATGATTATAACAAACAAAAACATCCTGATAAAAAGCAAGGACAGCGACGAGTTTATTCCGTTTGATATGCCCGGAATTGAAAGGGTTATGAACATCCCGTTTTATCATCAGTTTGCGGAAAGGCTTGCGGAAAGCCAGGTTGCGTTCAAAAATTTTGTTCGCGAGGTTTACGGAAAAAAGCTTACCAAAAACATCTTTGCTATCATTATACCGGACGATACAAGCGCGCTTGAATCAATTTTCATAAACGAGTTTTTTGTAAATTCGGGCGCGTGCAAGGCCGTTGCGCAGATGACTATGGGACAGGCTCTTTCAAAAAACGACCAGAAATATATTTCAATTTCAAAATCGTCAAGGAACATAGCGCTGCAGTACATCAACAATAACGAGGTCCGCGCAAGAATGTTTTACGACCTTAACGATTACAGCACGGACACAATCCTCAGGGACGCAAAGCGCCTACACATTGACGTTGAATACGAGGAGGAAATACCCGTATTCATCAACAATTTCAATATGGATATGGATGATTTCCTCGAGTTCGGAACAGTTATCACGCCTAAAATGTTTATGGAAAAAATCGCTGTTATTGACGTTGAAAAGCTGTAATAATTAAGACGCCTCTGCAAAGAATAATTGCAGAGGTGTTATTATATGAAAAATAATAAAAAGAAAAAGAAGAGGATTATTGACTTAAGCCGTTTTATTCAGCCTGAAATGTCAAAGCCTGATTCCAACGGCTCGTACACGGATATGCCCGCCGATTATTACTACAGCGCAGATATGGACGAGCCGATACAGGACGCGGACGATTTATAACAAAAAGCGTTACGGAAAAGGCGAGATGCGATAACGAAGGTTAGTCCAAAAATCGCATATTTTCCGCCATAACTGCTTCAA
>CAMOWP010000146.1 GCA_946628455.1 uncultured Clostridia bacterium
GTCATATCAGCCTGCATCTGCATCATAATATTTGAAACAGAAGCGCCGCCGTCAACGCGGAGGTCCTTAAGAATAATATCGCTGTCGCTCATCATAGCCTCAAGAAGGTCGGTCATCTGGTATGTAATGCTCTCAAGAACCGCGCGGCAAACGTGGCGCTTGTTGATTGAGCGGGTGATGCCTACCATAATTCCTCTTGCGTACATATCCCAGTAAGGAGCGCCGAGACCTGTAAATGCGGGAACAAGATAGAGTCCGTTTGTATCGGGAACCTCTTCTGCAAAGATATCACATTCCTGAGCTGATGTGATAAGCTCAAGCTCATCGCGCAGCCACTTGATAACCGAGCCTGCGTTGAAAGCGGAGCCTTCAAGGTCATATATAACCTTTCCGTCAAGTCCCCAGGCGATACCTGAAAGAAGATTTGATTTGCTGTCAATTCTCTCTTCGCCTGTGTTCATAAGAAGGAAGCAGCCCGTTCCGTATGTATTCTTAGCCTGTCCTTTTTCAAAGCAAGCCTGACCGAAGAGAGCGCCGGGCTGGTCGCCGATTGCGCCTGCAATAGGAATACCTGCAAGCTCTTCTATACCTGCGATTTTATCAACGTAACCGTAAATGCAGCTTGAAGGCTTAGCCTCGGGAAGCATTGACATAGGAATGCCGAGCTTCTCGCAAAGGCTCTCATCCCAGCAAAGCTTGTCAATGTCAAAAAGCATTGTACGGCAGGCGTTTGAATAGTCTGTAACGTGAGCCTTGCCGCCTGTTAAATTCCAGATAAGCCATGTGTCAATGGTACCGAAGAGGAGGTCGCCTGCCTCAGCTCTTTCTCTTGCGCCTTCAACGTTATCGAGAATCCACTTGATTTTTGTTGCGCTGAAATATGCGTCGATAAGAAGGCCGGTCGTCTGCTTGATGTAGTTTTCAAGCCCGTCCTTCTTGAGCTGCTCGCAGTATTCTGCAGTTCTTCTGCACTGCCAAACTATAGCGTTATAAATCGGCTTTCCTGTATTCTTATCCCAAACGATGGTAGTTTCTCTCTGGTTTGTAATACCGATGCCTGCAATCATCTTCGGGTCAACTGTGTCCTCGGTGCCTGCGGGTCTGATACAGCCTATCATAGCCTGAATAACGGAGAATAAAATCTCGTTAGGGTCGTGCTCAACCCAGCCGTTTTGCGGATAGTACTGAGTGAACTCGTTCTGGCTTTTTGCAACGCATTCGCCCTTCTTGTTGAATATGATTGCGCGTGAGCTTGTAGTACCCTGGTCAAGCGCCATTACAAATTTTTCTGACATTTTCATTCCTCATTTCTTGTTTTTTAAGAAATATAATTACATAAAGTAGGATATTATATTCTACTTTATATTTTACTATTAATAATACTTATTTTCAATTAATCAATATTAACGAAAATTGAGGTCATATTTTGGGCAATTTGACTTAAAAATAAAAAAACACGGCGTGGATTTTATATAATCCGCGCCGCATATATAAATCTTCAGTCAAGATTTGATTCAATAAAGTAAACTAAATCCTCAACCTGCTTAATTTCGTCAAGCGTTTCCTCGGTTATTTCAACAGAGTATTCATCCTCAACCGTCATCGCTATATCAACCATATCAAGCTTATCTGCACCAAGGTCGTCACAGATGCTTGAGGTCATCTCAATTTCGTTCTCGTCTATCTCAAGCTGAGATGCAATAATTTCTTTTATTTCGTCAAACAACATATAAAAACGCTCCTTAAAAAAATATTGTTAATAATAATGTTGTGTGGTATTATTAATAAAGAACACTTTGTTATATAATATTAATATTGCGGATATTTGTCAATAGTGTTTTGACTGAACAGTAAAGGTGATGAAATGGGAATTCCTATCAAGAATAAGCAGCGTTACGGATTAATCGGAAATCCGCTCGGCCATTCAATCAGCCCTTTTATTCATAACGAGCTGCAAAAGAGCGCAGGCATTGTCGGTGAATACGGGCTTTTTGAAATCAGGGAGGACAGGCTGGAGAGCGAATTCGAAAAAACGCTGAAAAAGCTTAACGGCTTCAATGTAACTATTCCTTATAAAACCGAGATAATCAGCAGGCTTGATTCTCTTTCCTCAAGAGCCTTGCTTTTCGGAGCGGTTAATACCGTTGATATAAAAAACGGCAGGGCAAAGGGTTATAATACGGACTGTGAAGGCTTTATCAAATCGCTTTACGGCGCAGGCATTGAGCTTAAAGGAACCGTTCTTGTGCTCGGCTGCGGAGGCGCGGCGCGGATGTTTGCGTTTGAAAGCGCGCTTGCAGGCGCAAGAGTAACTGTTGCCGCAAGAGGAAAAAGCATGGCAAAGGCGCAGAAGCTCTGCGATGAGATAAAGGATAAGCTTGACAAGGCTTCGGAAATAATCTGCATTAATAATATATGCACGGGATATGATTTAATAATCAATGCAACGCCTGTCGGAATGTTTCCCGCTGTTGACGCCTGCCCCGTCAGCGAGGATATAATAAAAAAATCAGGCGCCGTTTTTGACGCGATTTACAATCCGCTTGAAACTAAGCTTTTAAGCCTTGCAAAAAAGCACGGCGTTAAGTGCGTAAACGGGCTGCCTATGCTCGTCTGGCAGGCGGCGGTTGCCGAGCAGATATGGAACGGCTCGGAGTTTTCGGATAAGGTAATTGAGTCTGTAATCAAAAAGTCGGAGGAGTATTTAACAAGATGAACAGCATTATTCTTTGCGGCTTTATGGGCGCAGGCAAAACCGTTGTAGGCCGCGAGCTTGCAAAGCTTATGGGCTTTCGGTTTCTGGATACCGATGAGATGATTGAAAAAAAGCAGGGCATAGCAATTAAGGCTATTTTTGCCGCAAGGGGCGAGGAGTATTTCAGGGAGCTTGAGCACGAGGTGTGCCGCGAAATTGCTTCGGTGAAAAACTGTGTTGTCTCAACGGGAGGCGGCGCCCTTACATATCAGAGAAATGTTGACGCAATCAAAAGCGGGGGCGCAAAGGTTGTTTTTCTTGACGCCTCCTTTGATGTGATATGTGAGAGAATCGGCGACAGCTCAAGCCGTCCGCTCTTTCAGGACAGGGAGCAGGCAAAAGCGCTTTATGACGAGAGAAAAGCTAAGTATGAGGCTGCGGCTGATTATACTGTCGACGGAGATATGAGCGCGAGGATGGCGGCTGTCAGAATAGCTGAAATGTTTAAAAGGTAAAGCAAAAACGTCAATTACTCAGGCTGTTTTACAGCTGTATAAAGAAAATGTTGAAAAAAATAATCTAATGTGCTATAATGTCACATATTTAAATAAAAGGAATCTGTTTTTATATATTTTTCTTTAGTATCCGAGGTGATTAAAAGCGTGAACGCTAAGACAGCAGAGGCTGAAATCAACCATGGCGTTACCATGTTTAAGAAATACAGAAACTTACTGAGTGAGCTTACAAGAAAGAGTATAAAGCTTAAGTACAGGAACTCCTGGCTCGGTATATTCTGGAGCTTTTTGCAGCCGCTCCTCAATATGATTGTTCTTTCAGTTGTGTTCGGAGCCCTGCTCGGAAGAACGGGTAAAGGCGTAATCTGTTACCCCGTATTCCTTTTCTCAGGCCGTATGATTTACGAGTTTTTCGTAACCTCAACAAAGCAGGCAATGACCTCCTTCAGAAGAAACGCGGCTATTATCAAAAAGGTTTATGTCCCTAAATATATGTATCCTTTTTCATCGATACTTTCAACCTTTGTAACAACCGCTATATCGCTTTTGTGCTATATCATGGTCTGGATTTTCTTCAAGGTTACAGGCATCAATGGAGGAAGCGGGCTCACCTTTACATGGCATTTCTTCCTTCTTGTAATTCCTATGTTCGTTATGCTGATTTTCTCAACGGGCGTAGGTATGATTCTCAGCGTGCTTTGCGTATATTTCAGGGATATTGAGTATATCTGGGATGTTCTTATGAGGCTCCTTATGTATTTGCTCCCGATTATTTACACGCTTGACCGTTTTACGGGCAGCCACGCGTGGATTAAAACCGTTATCAGAGTAAATCCGCTTTACCATATTATTCAGATGTTCCGCCAGTGTGTCCTGACGGGAGAAATGATAAGCCTGACCCATCTCGGCTATTCGCTTGCCTGTGCAGTGGTTATGCTTATCGTCGGCGCAATAATATTCAACTGGAAGAGCGACGATTTAATCTTCCATCTTTAATACAAATCAAAACACCGAAGCATTGCTTCGGTGTTTTTTGTTAAAAATTACAATTTATTATTTTGAATTGAATGCATAAAATAAACTTGCAAGGCACGGTTGTTTGCAGGGCGTATAACGTTTTATGCACATAACCCGCCCTGCAAATTTACTGAAAAAGAGGTGTATTCAAGATGGCAAAGAACACAGTACCTGAGGCTAAGGAGGCTCTCAACCGTTTCAAGATGGAAGCAGCTTCTGAGGTAGGTGTTAACCTTAAGCAGGGTT
>CAMOWP010000147.1 GCA_946628455.1 uncultured Clostridia bacterium
ATTTTTCATAAGCATTGCGATAGTCATGGGACCTACGCCGCCGGGTACGGGTGTTATGTAAGAGCATTTATCTTTGACATCATCAAAATCTACGTCGCCGCAGAGTTTGCCGTTTTCATCTCTGTCCATACCGACGTCGATAACGACTGCGCCCTCTTTGACCATATCTGATTTGACAAACTTTGCCTTACCGATAGCAGCGATGAGAATGTCGGCTCCGCTTGTGATTTCGCTAAGATTCTGAGTTCTCGAATGAGTAATCTCAACTGTTGCGTTTTCGTGAAGAAGAAGCATTGCCATAGGCTTGCCGACTATATTGCTTCTGCCCATTACAACAGCCTTCTTGCCTGCAACCTCAACGCCGGTTGATTTGATAAGCTCCATAACTCCTGCGGGAGTACACGGAAGGAAATTGTAATCGCCAATCATAATTGCGCCGACATTTACGGGATGAAATGCGTCAACGTCTTTAATCGGGTTAATTCTGTTGATAACCTCTTTATCGTCAAGGTGCTTCGGGAGAGGAAGCTGACATAAAATACCGTTGATTTTATCGTCGTTATTAAGCTCGTCTACAAGCGCGTTTAGCTCCTCCTGAGTTGTTTCGGCAGGGAGAGCATACTTAACGCTGTAAAAGCCGCATTCCTCGCAAGCGCGCTTCTTGTTTCTTACGTAAACCTGAGAAGCGGGGTCGTCTCCGACAATAATTACCGCAAGCCCGGGGGTTATTCCCTTTGCCTTTAACTCCTCGCACTCCTTTTTAACCTGTTCCTTGACAGCCTTTGAAACTGCCTTTCCGTCAATAATCTGCATAGCTACTCCTCTGATTTGTTATTCTTGGATTTTTCCGTTTTGCCGCGTTTTTCCTTCTTTTTCTTAGGCTCCTTCCTCGGGCGCTCGTCGGGGATAATCGGGAGCATTTTCTGAGGAAGAGTATTCTTTTTGCACCTTATCATAAAGTAAATAAAGAACGAAAGCGCAACAACTACTATGATAGCTGAAAGCAGCTGAGATACTCTTATATTCGTGCTTCCAATATAAAGAGAATCTGTTCTCATACCCTCAACAACCATTCTCTCTGCGCCGTACAGCACGCCGTAGAGCATAAAGATTTCGCCCTTGAATTCTCTTTTCTTAGTTACAATAACGTGAAGAATTAAAAATGAGAGAAGGCACCACACGCTTTCATAAAGGAAGGTCGGGTGAACGGGAAGCATCGGGTCAACGTTCATTCCCTTTTCGGCAAGGTCTGCTGCGCTTTCAGCAAGCGTGTCCCTGATTTTAGGAGACCACATACGGAAAAGCGCGGAGGTTGTGTTTGCGCCGAACGCCTCCTGATTGAAGAAATTGCCCCAGCGGCCTATTCCCTGACCTATCAGAAGCCCGAGGGCTCCGAGGTCAAGCAGGTTGAGAAAGTCAATTTTACCGATTTTACAGCCGATTGCGGCGCCGATAAGCGCGCCGATTATTCCGCCGTATATCGCTATACCGCCGTTCCATATTGCAGGGATTTCTTTAAAATGCTCGGGCATAGAGTAATAATCCCATTCAAACGCAACGTAGTAAAGCCTCGCGCAGATGATTCCGAAAATTGTTCCCCAGATGAGAACGTCCGTCATACCGTCAAGGCTCATTTTCCATTTCCACGCGCCGCGTCCGCCGTAAAGCACGGCGAGAGTGAAGCCGAACGCGATAATCAGCCCGTAAAACTTGACGTCGTGGCCGCCTATTGAAAAGGCAACCGAGGGCAGGTTGAAATCAAACCCCAGCCCTTCAAAATATACATGTGTAAAATCAGACATTTTTTACTCCTTATTTTTAACTACCGAAAGTGCGGAATACTTTTCGTCCATAATCTCGCTGAGGCGTTTTTCAACATCCTTAACGGTGATACTGCGGTAAATATCAAGCGCACCGAAAACAGACCAGTTATTGAAGCTGCAGAGGATAACCGTATTCGCAATAGTGTCTATATCGTTATAGGACATAATCTCTTTTCCGTATTTTGTACGGCGAACGCTTTCAAAAAGCTCCTCGTCAATTCCTTCACGTCTGAGCCTTGCAATCTCCTTTTTGATTGCCTCGGCAACAGCCTGCGGATTTTCGCTTTCGCCTTCAAAAATGATTGCCTCATATCCGCCGCCTATGAAATACTCGCTTGAAAACGCCTTATTAATGAGCCCCTTTTCAAAAAGCTCTCTGTAAAGAGGCGAGGCTTTTCCCGCGATTATATCAAGCAGAACGTCAGTTACTATAACGTCATACTCGCTTTGAACAGGCTTTTCGCATTTTTCCTTATATCCGAAGGAAAAAACGGGTATTCCGACCTCAAGATTATACTCCGAATAATCGCTGCAAATCTCTCTGGGCTCACCCTCGAAGGAGCGCTCAATTTCAATTTTTTCGTTATCCTTAAGACATTCGTCGCACACCTCGAGAACATCCTCAACGCTTACGTTTCCGCAAACTGAAAGCGCCATATTTGAAAGGTTGTAAAAGGTGTTGTAGCACTCATAGAGGAGCTTGTCCGTAATCTCGGCGATAGAAGCTCTTGTTCCGGCAATATCAATTCTTACAGGGTGATTTTTATAAAGGCACCTGAGCAGGTTGAACATACTCATCCAGCCGGGCTCATCAAGATACATTTCAATTTCCTGCCCGATTATTCCCTGCTCCTTCTTAACGGTCTGTGCTGTGAAATAAGGGTTCTGAACAAAATCGAGCAGAATTTTTAAGTTTTCCTTAAAATTGCTGCTGCACTGGAAAAGATAACACGTTCTGTCAAACGAGGTGTAGGCGTTTGCGCTTGCGCCTGTTTTGGCGTACCTTTCAAACGCTCCGAGCTCCTCGCTTTCAAAGAGCTTATGCTCAAGAAAATGCGCAATTCCCTCGGGCACCTCGGTAAACTCAGCTTGTCCCTTTCTTCTGAATTTAGTGTCTATCGAGCCGTATTTTGTTCCGAACAGCGCATAGGTGCTTGTGTAGTTTTCCTTTGGAAAAACATATATTTTCAGCCCGCTTTTATGCTCGATTTCATAATATTTTTCACGGAGTATATCCGATTTGATTTCTTTAACGCTCATCACTCTTCCTCCTTGCCCATAAGCTTGTAAACCGTGTCAAGGCTGAGAAGCGAAGCCGCCTTCTGAACATCCTCAGCGCTGACGCCTGAATATCTTTTTGCATAAGCGTCAGGCGCAACAAGCTCGCTGTCGGTAATCTGCCTGAGATACCAGAGAAGGAGCACGGTGCTGTCGTCATAAACCGACTTGAGGGAATCGGGAAGAGCCTTGAGAGAGGATTTATATTCCTCTTCAAAAATGCCGTTTTTAATATCCTCAATCTGCTTTAAAATCTCGGCAATTGCCTTGTCTATATTCTCCTCCTCGCAGCCGCACTGAACGATAATGCTGCTGTTTGAGCGGACATATCTTGCTGAGCAGTAATAGCAAAGCGAGAGCTTTTCCCTTACGTTGTTGAAAAGCTTTGAATACGGTCCTCCGCCGAAAACATCGCAGAAAACGCGCATTGAATCAGTTTCCTTTCCGACAGTGGGAAGATTCACTCTGAAGCCTAAAACAAGCTTACCCTGCTTGATTGCCTGCCTTTCCTCAACGGTTTTCACCTTCTCAACAAACTCCTTGGGAAGCGGGCACGAAACCTTTTTAAAGCTTCTTTTTGCGCCCTCAAAGCGTTCGTTTACAGCCTTTCGGATTTTATCCTCATCAGCATTGCCAACGGTTAAAATCTGAATTTCTGCGCCTGAGATAAGCTCTGTATAAGCTTTTTTAAGCGCAACGGCGTCAACCGCTTTAAGGCTTTTGATATCACCGTAAGCGTTAACCGAATAGGGCTCGCCTCTGAACATTTCCTCCTCAAGCCTTCTCAGCGCGTAAGCTCTTTTATCGCTGAGCTCGCTTTCAAGCTTTTCGCAGACAACACGCTTTTCGCGCTCAATATCCTCGTCGTAGAAAAAGCCGTTTTCATCAAGCCTCGGCTCAAATATCAGCGAGAGAAGAAGCTTTATTCCCTCCTCGCTTATAACCTCGTCGCCTATGGCAAAACGGTCGTCAAGAGAGCTGAAATATATAACCAGAACCTGAGCATTGCCCTGTGTTGAAACAAAACAGCTTATGCTCGCTCCGTAAAGCATTGCAAGCTTTCTGTTGAGCGCTGTGAGGTTAGGATAATCCTTTGAGCAGCCCGAAAGAATATGAAGAAGAACTGCGTTTTGCGAAGCAGTTTTTTCATCAAGTCTGACGGAAAAGGCTATTGCTATTTCGTTAGTTTTAAATCTCGTTGCGGGAATACATACAAGCTGCACTCCGTCATTTACGGTAATCTTTTCAAAATCCTTCATTTTATCACTCCGTTACTGAATGGAGAATGGAAAATGGAAAATGGAGAATTTCGGGCGGGATACCCGCGCCCATTATAATTGCTGT
>CAMOWP010000148.1 GCA_946628455.1 uncultured Clostridia bacterium
AACTGCAGTTTCAACGCCCTGGTTGCAGTATTCATCGTGATGGTCCTTAGCCCACTGCTTGCAGCCTCTGAGGCCTGCCTCCTCGCCGTCTGTAATCATAGCGATTACCTCTGTGTTTTCAAACTCAACGCCTGCCATATCAAGCATACGAAGCGCGCATACTGCGGCATACGTTCCCGTAAGGTTATCGTTAGCGCCCGGGGAGATTCTCTTGAAATCAACAAAGAGGAAGAGCGGAATCATACAAAGCGCCATAAAGCCGTAGAAGAAATAGCCGTAGTTAATAAGGAACTCGCCGAACTTGCCCATATCAACGAAATTAGCGATAATTGTTACTATAGCAAGCACGAAGGAAGCGATAGCCGAACCGATTGTGAGCCCCATTAAAATGCCCGTAAGAGATTTGATATGAAGGTGCTTTGAATAATAATTGTGCCTCCACTCATAAGCAGAATCGCAGTGGCCTGAAATAATTATTCTTCTTTTAACCTCACCCGTGGGCTTTCTCTTTGCATAGAAATTTCTTCCGTCAATTTTCTTATAGAAAACGTCGCAGAACTGCTTATAGAGAAGGAATTCCATAACCGTTATGAAAAGGCCGATGCAAACAACGCCGCCGATAATTACGTTCGGAAGGAAGGTTGCGTTAGGGCCGATTCCGTCAAAATAGTTGAGGAATAACAGCGCGAAGCAAACGATAACAGTAATAATAATTGAAACGGAAACAGTCTTTGTGAAATGAAGGAACGCCTTAGGCGCCATCTTGTAGCTTTCAAAGCCTGTCTCGTCAGCGAAGATATCCATTTCCTTTTTGATATGCTTCTGAGTTGCGTAGCAGTTATCGTTGCCTGACTCACGAGGACCGTACTTTTTAATAACGTTTGTTATTTCTTTTACGGTGTAATCAACGTTTTCCTTGATTACAGCCTTTGGAAATTCATTGAACTTCATATGCTCAATCTCCTTATTTGTAAAAATAATAAATTATTATATCAAACTAATTATATATTGTCAATTTACTTTAAAACGAAACCGATTTTTTTCATCGCCTTATTGAGCGTTCTGTTTGCAACGCGGGAAGCTATGTCGGCGCCGTTGCTCCAGCACTCGGTGAGATACGCCTTATCCTTGAGGAGCTCGTTATAGCGTTTCTGAACAGGCTCAAGCTCAGCAACAACAGCCTCGCCGACTGCCTTTTTGAAATCGCCGTAGCCCTTGCCCGAAAAATCGTGCTCAATAGTTTCAAGGCTGTCTCCCGTAACGGCTGAATAAATGGTCATAAGGTTATTGATTCCGTCCTTGCCGTCGGCATATCTTACAGCCATCTCGCTGTCGGTAACAGCGCTTTTGAATTTCTTCATAATAACGTTAGGCTCGTCTGTAAGGTAAACCGTTCCCTTGGGGTTCGGGTCTGATTTGGACATCTTCGAGGTCGGATTCTGAAGGCTCATAACCCTTGCGCCTGCCTTGGGGATATACGGCTCGGGAACTGTGAAAACGTTTCCGTAAATGCCGTTGAAGCGCTCTGCAATATCCCTTGTAATCTCAAGGTGCTGCTTCTGGTCTGCTCCGACGGGAACAACGTCAGCCTGATATAAAAGAATATCAGCCGCCATAAGGCAGGGGTAAGTAAAGAGCCCTGCGTTAACGTTATCGGAATGCTGAGCGGATTTATCCTTGAACTGCGTCATACGGCTGAGCTCGCCGAACTGGGTGTAGCAGTTTAAAAGCCATGCAAGCTGAGAGTGCTGCGGAACGTGGGACTGAATGAAAAGCATTCCCTTTTCGGGGTCAAGCCCTACAGCCATAAGCATTGCGTAAAGCTGAGTGGTCTGCTGCCTTAATTTAGCAGGCTCCTGCCTTACCGTTATTGAATGTAAATCGGCAATGCCGAAAATTGTATCATAATCCTGCTGAAATGCGCTCCAGCCTCTCATTGCTCCGAGATAGTTGCCGAGGGTCGGGATTGAGGTCGGCTGAATAAGCGAGAGCGAACGCTTTTTTCTTTCCTGTGCTTCTGCCATAATCTTTCTCCGTTAAATAAATTTTTTTAAAACCTTGCCCATAATCTCAACGCCCTTTTCAATGTTCTCCTCGGAAGGAGTTGAAAAGTTGAGCCTGATATAATCGCACGGCGCCGTGTCGTCCGTCATAAAGCTTGAGCCGGGAACAACCGCAACCTTGAATTTAATAAGCTCTTTAACGTATTCGAGCATATCTACTCCCTTCGGGAGCTTTGCCCAGATGAAGAGACCGCCCTCGGGGCGTACATACTCTATTTCGGGGCAGTATTTATCAAGGCAATCACACATTAAATTAAGCTTTTTTCTGTAAATGAGCTTAATTCTTTCAATGTGAGCGTCTACGTCATATTCATCGAACCAGCGCGAAACAATCATCTGGTTTAAAACGCCGGTATGAACGTCAGACACCTGCTTTCCGATTGTGAATGCGCCTGCCATTTTATTCGGAACAACTGCGTATGCAACACGGATACCCGGCGCAAGAATTTTTGAAAAGCTTCCTGCGTAAATAACTATTCCCTCTGTGTCAAAGCTCTTGATAGCGGGAACGTCCTCGCCTGCAACGCGGAGGTTTCCGTAAGGGTTATCCTCAACGATTACAAGGTCGTTTTCAAGGGCTAACCTGTACATAGCCTTTCTCTTTTCAAGCGAGAGCGTTGTTCCGCCAGGATTCTGGAAATTAGGAATTGTATATATAAACTTAGCTTTTGGGTTTGCCTTAATTGTCTCTTCAAGCTTTTCGATATTCATTCCGTCTGAGTCAATCGGAACGCCTGCGAGTTTAAGCCCGTGGGAGCGGAAGCAGTTGAGCGAGCCTACAAAGGAAGGCTCCTCACAGATAATTGTATCTCCCTCGCTTGCTAAAATGCGGGTAGCTATATCCATAACCTGAGTTCCGCCTGCGGTGATGATAACGCTGTCATCATCAGTGCCCACGTTTTCTCTTCTCTTAAGCCACTCCTTAACGGTTTTTCTCAGCGGCTCATAACCCTCGGAAACGCCGTAAACAAGCGCCGAAACGGGATTTTCGGTAAGTATCTCATTTGAGAGCTTTGTTACCTCCTCGCACGGAAACGCCGCAATTGCAGGCGAGCCTCCCGCGAAGGCAATCATACCCGGCTCGCTTGTAACCTTTAAAATTTCTCTTGTTGCGGAAGGCTTCATCCCCGCAAACTTTTCAGAGAGTGAATACATTTATTTTTCCTCCAATATCATATCAGCAAAGCGTTTTGAGGATTCCCCGTCGCAAAGGGAAACGAAACGCTTTTTGAATTCCTTCATTCTTATATCGTCTGCGCTCGCGCTTTTAATCGCCGCCGCAAGCGCACTTTTATCCTTAATTATTTCGCCGCAGGCATAGCTGTCAAAGCTGAAATAAAATCCCCTGCCCTTTTCGTATTCATCAAGGTCGGGCGCAAAAAGCACCGCGGCGTTGCCGATAATCGCATTTTCAAAAATAACTGACGAATAATCGGTAACGAGAACGTCTGTTAAAAACAGAATATCGTTTATCTCGCGCTCGTCTGATAAATCCGTTATGTTTTCGTAGCCTGATATATCAAGCTTGTTTTTGATGAACGGGTGCAGCTTAAGAATAATCTGCCAGCCGTCGCCGAGCTCTTTTGACAGTGCCTTAAGGTCAATGAAATCCTCGGGATAATAGCCGTCGTTAACGTTATTTCCCCTGAAGGTAGGCGCGAAAAGAGCTATCTTTTTTCCCTCAAGCTCGGGAGCCTTTTCATATAATCTCGCCTTAGCCGAAGCAACGTATTTTTCATCAAAGAATATATCAGTCCTCGGCGTGCCGACTGCCTTGACCTTATCCTCGCTTATCCCGAAGGACTCAGCGTAAACGGGTACAAGCTCGGGCGAGGAGCAGATTGCCTCGGTGTAGTTCTTATGAGTAAGCGAATTCTTCTCCGCAGTTTCCCTTGCGTAGCCGAATTTTTTAAACGCGCCCATTGCGTGCCAGACCTGAACGAGGTGCTGACCGTCTCTTATTGAAAGCGGATAAACCATCGGCTCGTAATCGTCAACCAAAATGTACTCAGCCGTTGCAAGCTTTTTTGCAAGCTCGCTTTCAGGCGGCATATTGAGACTCGTCACCGTTTCAATTTCAAAAGGCAGCGAGTTTTTTTCAATATATTCTTTAATTGCAAGCAGGTTTCCGCCGAGCCTTCCCTTAGAGGTTGAAAGCATAAGAATTCTTTTTTTAACAATCGGGTTTTTACACTCTTTATTATAGAGCGAAACGAGCTTTGCGTACCTCATTTTTTGCAAATGAGGATAAAGAGCAGATTTTATTTTACTCATTATAGTTATACTTTCCGTCGTAGCTGCCCTTGATGAGCGAGTCAATAATCTCAGCCCATACGGCGGTTACGCTTTCG
>CAMOWP010000149.1 GCA_946628455.1 uncultured Clostridia bacterium
TTAAGAGCGCTTTCATCGCCCGCAGTAACAAGCGCCCACTGGTTTCCTATTAAATCAACTGCGTTTTCCTTTATATCCTTAGCATTTATTTCTTTAAACATATTTTATCACTCCATATTAAACTAATATTAAATAATGCTACAATTAATTATATAATATCTTTTTTATTTTTACCACTGTAATTTACAATTATTATTCCCGCCGCAACAAGCACGAGCGCCGCGAGTGACTGCCACAGCCCCGCAGAGGCGCCCGACGCAAGAATTGACAGAAGAAATCCGAAAACGGGCGTCATAAAAGAGCACACTGCAACTTTTGAAACATCGTTATATTTAAGAAGAATGCTCCACAGCGAATAAGCAACTGCCGAAAGAAAAGCGAGGTAGATAAGAATAGCCGCTCCTTTAGGCGAGCTGAAGCTCAGCCTTCCGCCGAGGGCATAGCCGAACGCAATCATTACAGCGCCGCCGAGAATGAACTGCCAGCCAGAAAGCATTGCGGGGTTATCCTCCTTTGAATAAATTCTCATAAAGGTTGAGGAGAAGGCGTAGGAAACGCTTGAAAGGAGGATAAAGAGCTCCCCTTTTATTCCGAAGCCGCCCCTGAACGCGCCGAGGCTGACAAGAATAACTCCTGCAAAGCCTATAAGCGAGCCGAGAATTTTGCGCGCCTTAAGCTTTTCAAGCCTGAAAATTACAGATGAAATAAATATTGCAAAAAACACGCTTGATGCGTTTATAACAGAGCCGCGCTCTCCGCTTGTAAAGGCAAGCCCGAGATAGAAGAATATGTACTGAACAACGGTCTGAAACAAGGAGAGAACGGGTATTTTTTTATATGAAGTTTTAGTCGGGAGCAGAGGCTTTTTTTCAGCGGCTGAAAAGATTATAACAGTCAGAACACCTGCAAGGAAAAAGCGTATTCCCGCAAAAAGAATTATTGTAAAGGTATCGTCTGAATTTATACCGAATTCGCTGTAGCCGAGCTTTATCATCGGGAACGCAGAGCCCCACAGCAGACAGCACAGGGCTGCAACGGGCCAGAGAGTACCTTTTCTTTTAAAATCAATTTTCATATGCATAAAATAATCGGGCGACTGACGCCGCCCGATAGGAATTTTTTATTTAGCCTCTTGTTATGCCCTTTGATTCCTTAAGGAATTCGTCTGATGCAGGGAAAGTATTTGAATACTCGAGGTCCATAGTAGCGCTCTTGTCCTTAATGATAGTAACGTTAGCGTGAGTGATGTCAAGGTGAACCTTCATCATATAATATGCCTTTGTTACTTCCTTAGTCTTTGTGTCTACTGTGATTTCGCCTGTACCGCCCTTGTACAATACCTTGATGTTATCGTTTGCGTCGCCCTGTGAGAAGGAAAGAACAGAGATTTCAGCAACTGTTCCTGTAATATCGCCGAGAACGTTGAAGAAACGTCCCTGAGAATCCTTGTCAGCATACGCAAGCTCTGCAGCTTTAGGCTGAATAGTAATAGTTATAGTTCCGTCTCCGTTATCCTTTACGTTACAAGCAAGAACGTCATCAGCTGTAAGGTGTGACTGCTTTTCATCAATCTTACCGTCATCTCTTGTATCGTACTGCGGGTCTCTGTTATCAGACGGAGAAAGCCCCTTTGGCGAACCATGGAAAAGTCCTCCCATAATACCGGGAACAAGCTTGTTGATTGTTGCGTTTTCTTTACCGTCTACAAGAAGAGAAGCAATTTCAAGCTTTTCATCGCCGAGAAGCTTATAATAAGTCTTAGCTTCACCGTTCTCTTTATACGGAGCGGTAAGAGTCTTGTTATAGTTAAATACCTCAACATAATACTTAACAACATCGTCAACGCTCTTGAATTCGATTCCGCCGTATGTACCTGCCTTGAATTCATCAATAACAGGAGCATCCTCGGAAGAAGAAGCAGTTGCGTCTGTTCCTGTGCCCTCGCCTGCCTTAGGCGCTACCTTTGGGGAAGATACTGCAACAAACACAATTGTTCCGACTAAAAGAATGCAGAAAATAATGAATAAAACTTTGTTAACCTTGCTAAGTCCTGACTTAGCTCCAATGTTTCCCTTTGCCATAAGTTTTTACTCCTTACAAACAATAATTTCATTTTTACCATTATATAATACATTAAATCTTCAACAAATTCAACATTTTTTTTAAAATTTAATAAAAATATGCTATAATGTAATAAATCAGGACGGAGTAAGGAGGGAAAACAGATGGAAATAACGCCTGTTGCGCATATAGAAAACGATTTCAAAAGCAAGTTTGCAGTCCCGCGGCAGAGCGGACTTTCAAGAATAAAATCAAAAATTATTTTTGAAAAGGAATTTGCCGATAGAAATGCTATAAGGGAGATTGAAGGCTTTTCACACCTCTGGCTTATCTGGGGCTTCAGCGAGAATGAATACGACTGCAAATCCCTCACCGTCAGACCGCCGCGCCTCGGCGGAAACAAAAGAGTCGGAGTATTCGCCTCGCGCTCCCCTTTCCGTCCAAACGGGCTCGGTCTTTCAAGCGTAAGGCTTGAAGGCGTTGAATACAGCGGCGCTTCACCCGTTCTTATTGTAAGCGGCGCAGACCTGATTGACGGCACTCCGATTTATGACATAAAGCCTTATATTAAGTTTTCGGACTGCCGCGCTGACGCTGTTTCAGGCTTTGCCGAGAGCAACGGGTTTCCGCTTCTTGACGTTGAGATAAAGGATGAACATTTAAAAATTATACCCGAAAGCAAACGAAGCACGCTTTTTGAAATTCTGAAAAACGACCCGCGTCCCGCTTATCACAGCGACAACAAGCGGGAATACGGCTTCAGGTTTTCGGATTTTGAAATAAAATTCACAGTAAACAATAACAAACTTGAGGTAACAGATATTTATGCCGTTAACTGAACAGCACCTTGCCGACCTGGCAAGCAGGTCATACGAAAGAAATTACAACACATATTCCGAGTTTCTCAGCCTTGATGAAATAAGCACGCTGTACACTCTGAGGCTGCCTGTTAAGTTCAGGCTTTTCGGCGGCTATGACGGCGCTGAAAGGTGCGTTGCCTGCTTCGGAGATAACGGGGACAGGCTCTGCTATCCGATAAAATGCCTGCGCTTATCCCCTTTGAATCAGAAATTTGCCGACAAGCTGAGCCACAGGGATTTTCTGGGAGCGCTGATGAATCTCGGAATTAACAGAAACGTGCTTGGGGATATAATCGTTAAGGACAACGAGGGATATCTCTTCTGCCTTGATTCAATAAGCGGCTATATCTGCGACAATTTAACAAGAATCAGGCACACAACGGTTATGTGCGAGGAGCTTAGTACGGCTGAGGATTTCACCCCCGAGGAGCCCGAGGAGGCTGAAATAACCGCCGCTTCGGCAAGGGTTGACGCCGTATGCGCCGCAGTTTATAAGCTATCCCGAAGCAATATGGCAGAGCTGTTTAAAAGCAGGAAGGTTTTTATTAACTCCCGCCTTTGCGGGAAGGAGGGCGCCGCGCTGAAAGATGGCGACAGAGTTTCCGTAAGAGGCTACGGAAAATTCATTTTCGGCAGCGAAATAAGAAGCACAAAAAAGGGTCGGCTTGTTATTTCGGTTAAAATATACAGATAAGATTTTTTGTTGAAAACGCTTAAAGGTTATGCTACTATAAAGAAAAAGGAGTGTTAAATATGAAAAGATTTGTTTCTGCATTTTTATCCTTCATAATGATAATAAGCGCTGTTTTCGCTTTGCCCGTTACGGCGTTTGCCGACGAAGATAAAACCGCTCCCGAAATTGACTTAGCATCGCTTACGGTTACCCTGCCAGACGGCAAGGACACAGTCAGCGCGGGAGACAGCGTTACCGCCGCTTTCAAGGTCAGCGATGAATCGGAGCTTGAAAACATTGCAATAGTGTTTTACACGCCTATAAGGCACCATGAGGCTGATTACGCCGCAGGCGGATACGACAGCGAAACGAAAACCGCCACGTTCACAATTCCGATTAACGGCAAAACCGAAATCGGAGAATGGAAGGTGCTTGCAATAGGCGCTCAGGATATTTATGAAAATATGACGCTGATATATAACAGCGCAATTGCAGACAGCTACGAAATACCCGAAGGAAGCAAAACTGCTGATTTTTCGGCTTGTTCCTTTACGGTTGAGCAGTCTGCCGAGGATGAGGACGCGCCTGTAATTGACGCCGAATCGCTGATAGCGGAGATTTCAGAAGGAAAAGACAGAGCCGAAGCAGGAGACGTTATTAAAGTTTCTCTCAGCGTTTCGGACAGCTCACCGATAAGCGACGTAACGCTTTATTACACATCTCC
>CAMOWP010000150.1 GCA_946628455.1 uncultured Clostridia bacterium
TATTTTGTTCCGTCAAGAGTAACGGCGGCAAGGTCTTTTAAATAAGCAACGTAAAAACGTCCGTCAAGATAAGCAAGCCTTGCGAGTGAATCGCTATATGTATAGTGCTGCAATTCATCGTTTTCGTCATAAAAGCCGCCTGTATACGAAAGCGTTGCCGCGCGGAAACCCGTGCAGACGTTTGTTTCATTTCCCGCAGGCGTGCGTTTTTTCAAATAAACGTAAGCGCTGCTTGCAGAAGGCGGGTCAATATAATAGAAATCACCGTTTACGGTAAATATGCAGGAGGTTACGTCGTTCCAGAAGGCGTTGTCAAAAGCGGTGCTGTCTGCGGTGCAGGAATCAAAGGTTCTTCCTCCGAAATGCCGCGCTATGTTTTCACTGCTTGTGAAATACGCGTCGCTCTTCAAAAAGTATGCGTGCCTGACCGAGCCGTAAGTGGTCTCATCACTGCTGTCATCTGAATCGTCAAAGGTCAAATCCGCATTGTACCAGCTTCCGTCAATGTAAACCTTGTTCCACGCGTGAACCATTGGGTCGGAAGCGACATATTCGCACGGAATGCCGAGGCTGTTCAAAAGATATGAATAAGCAAGCGTATATCCTGCGCAGACAACGGTCCGATTTTTGAAAAAGCCGTAAGCGCTGTGATATATTTCCTCATCAAGGTTGTTTCCGTTTTCGTCCTCAAGAGTAGGATAACACGCGTTAGAGCAGATGTAATCGTGAACAGTCAGCGCCTTTTGTAAATTGTTCATGCTGCTGTCTACCTTGCTCAGCGCCTTTTCAACGCCCTTGTTGAAAACTTCCTTTGCCGCTTCAATTTCAGCTTTTTCCATTGCGTAGCTCGGAAGCAGCCTTGATACGTTGTTCAGCGAGTTATAGTAAAACTGAAGCGAGCTTGAAACATAAAACAAATCGGGATGGTCGTTTATAACGTTTGAATAAACAAGCTCAATATCGTCAACTGAAATGTTATATTGGGAAAGCGGAATTTCATCCTGAACGGCAAGAAGCCCTTCATAGATTGTGCTTTCGGCGGAAGCCGCCGTTGCCAAAAGCCTGTTATTTGAAGAGGAAGAGGCAAGGCTGTAATCGCCCTCCTGAAGAAGGTGCGCTTCGCCTTCTCCTTCCCGCTCATAACCAAATGCAAGAAGGGGAGTAACTATAAGAGCTGCAATTCCGATTGCGGCAATTATGCGAATTATCGTCTTTTTCACAACAATCTCTCCTTTTTGTATGTTATTCTGTTTTTATAATAATATATTTTTTATGCGCTGTCAAATAAAACAGCAGCTGTCAGTTTTTAACAGCTGCTGTTCTTTGTTATTCGGCTTCATCGTTAAAAGCTTCTGCCTTTTCCTTAGCCTCGTTTGCAAGCTCTCTTGCCTTTTCGGCTTCTGCCTTTGCCTTTTCAAGCTCTTTTTGTGCCTTTTCTTTTTCTCTGAGCGCCTTATCGTACGCTTCCTTTTTATCCTTTTCAGCCTCCTGAAGAGCCTTTTCCTTCTTCGCCTCGGCGTCCTTGCGCTTTTTCTCAGCCTCAAGGCGCGCCTTGTCAGCTTTTGCAAGCGCCTCCTCCTGAGCTTTTTCAGTTTCGCGGATAGCCTTTTCCTTTTTATCTTCGGCGTCCTTTTTAGCCTTTTCTATCTTTTCGGCAGCGGAAGCCTTGATTTTTTCAATTTCCTTTTTTGCCTTTTCTTCGGCTTCAATTGCGTCCTTTTCAGCCTTTTCGGCTTCCCTGAGAGCCTTCCTGTCGGCCTTTTCCTCCGCTTCGGCAAGCTCCTTTTCAGCCTTTGCTGCGCGCTCCTCTGCTTCTTTGAGCGCTTTTTCAGCCTCCTTTTCAGCCTTCTCCGCCTTGCTGTCTGCCCTGAGGGCGTTCTTTTCAGCCTCTCTCTTTGCCTTTTCGCGCTTCTTGCTCTCTTCAAACTTAGTCTCGCGCTCAACGCGTTCAACCTTGATTTCTTCTATTTCCGCCTCGCTGATTGTCTGCTCGCGCTTCCAGGTGAACATAACCTCGGGCTCTTCAAAAATGCTGTCAAGCTTCTTGATAAACGGAACGATATCGCCGAAATCAAGCGCTCTGTGGTCAAAAACAATAGTAAACGGAAGCACCTGGCGGATGGCGATTTCCTTCTCGTCGTTTTCGTTAACGATAACAACGGGCTTATCCTGAACGGCTCCTACGGCAATTGCCGTAACCTGCGGCGGAATTATTTCAATAAGCGCGGCGGCGCCTCTCTGCTCACGGTAAACGGAGCCGATATTTGAAATTGTAATCGAGCCCTGCTCAATATCGTGCTTGGTGAGTCTGTCGCTCTCGGGGATAGCCTCGTAAGCCTTCTTTTCCTTGCCCTTGAGCGTTTTAACTTTGTGCTTGCCTGTCTTTGAGCCGATTATGCGGTTAATCGTCTGGGCGATTTTGCCCTCCTTCAAGCCCGTTATGGTGTTATCCATTGAAACGTCAAACATAACCTCGTTGAGGTCTGTATTCGCCATGCGGCGGTTGACGTCTTTAATGTAATCAACCATATCGTCAAGCGTTTTGTTTTCAAAATTGTGAAGATTAATAGTCATCATCTCGCCCGTTGGAAGAACCATAGGCATTGAAATGTTAATCTCTGAAAGGGTATGTATAGCGCCCCTTACATATTTGCTGTCAAAATCAATGTGGGCGTTCATAGCGGGGCAAGCCTTTAAGCCTTCAACGATAACCTTAAGCATAAGAGTGTTAACGGTTACCTTGTTTTCCTTTTCAACGCCCTCGTTGAGGCGCTTGTACTGAGTCATAAATTCTGTAACGTCAGGCTCGTAGGTGTAGGTTACGTGCGGGATATTCTGCCAGCTTTCGGTAGTCATGTTGGCAACGATTTTTCTCTGGATTCCGAAATGCTCGGTCTTGATAACGTCTTTTCTTTTTGCCATTTTTCACCCTCCCTGAATATTTTACATTATTATATAAAATAATTTTTACGTTGTCAATATTAATAATTGTATAATTCCAAAATACCGTGCGTATAATCTTTGACGATAATTACCCGTTTCAAATATAAAGCGCCGCCGGGAAAACCCCGACGGCGGCGATTAATTAAGCGTTATTCCTCTGTGTCCGCTTCAATTCCTGCCTGCTTATGGTCCTTGAATCTGAAGAAATAGATAAGCATAACGGTTATCCACATAAAGAGCGGCATTGTTCTGTCAAGAACGAAGAGAGAATAGGAATTAAGGTCTGCTCCGTTCAGCGGCCAGAAGCTCTTTACAAGCAGAAGCGCGGAAATAATAACAGCAACAATTATATTCTTTTTGAACTTGTTGAGGCGGCCTGCCATATATCCGATAAGAACTGCTGCAATATTGCTTGCGGCAAAGATAATCCACGGATAGCTGTCCCAGCGCTCAACGAGAATTACAATTGAAAATGCAATATACAGAGCGAAGGTTAAAAGAATATAGCGGACCATATTTCCGTGCGGCGTTTTATATCCGTGTATTCCGTAATAGAATATGAAGCCGTAATAAACCGCAACCAGAACGAAAGAGCTTAACGGAGCGCTGTTATTCAGCCTCCAGATAAAGCATACAATGCTGACTGCGAGACCGATAAGCGCAACAAGCGCAACTATCAGGCGGTGTAAGGTGCTTTTATCGTTTTGCATAAACCGTACCTCCTAATTTTTTTATAACTGTTGCCGTATACAGAAATTCAGATTAGTCAAAAGCGTGGCCTGTTGAGCCGAATACCTTGTCAATCTTATGAGCAACAACCTCTTCAATGAGATTTCTTGCAGGGGTGAGATACTGACGCGGGTCAAAGTGAGTCGGATTTTCAGCAAAGTGCTGACGGATAGCAGCGGTCATTGCGATTCTGATGTCAGAGTCAACGTTAACCTTACATACTGCCATTTCAGCAGCCTTGCGGAGCATATCCTCGGGGATACCGATTGCGTCGGGCATCTCGCCGCCGAACTTGTTGATGAGCTTGATGTGGTCCTGGTTAACTGAGCTTGCGCCGTGAAGAACTATCGGGAACTCGGGAAGCTGCTTTGCAACCTCTTCGAGAATATCGAAGCGGAGCTGCGGCTTCTGACCGGGCTTGAATTTATATGCGCCGTGGCTTGTGCCGATAGCGATAGCAAGAGAGTCAACTCCTGTTCTTGTTGCGAAATCGTAAACCTCTTCGGGCCTGGTGTAAGACTCGTTACCTGCCTCAACAACAACGTCGTCCTCAACGCCTGCAAGCGTTCCGAGCTCGCCCTCAACAACAACGCCGTGAGCGTGAGCATATTCAACAACCTGCTTTGT
>CAMOWP010000151.1 GCA_946628455.1 uncultured Clostridia bacterium
ATCTGATTTTCTCCTCTATTTCGTCAATAAGAGCGGAAAAATCCGCGCCGCCCTTTTCTTTATTTTTAAGATAATTAAGAAGATGAATAAAATATTCCTTATCAGAAAAATCGCTGATATTTCCGAGGAAAATATTTTTGCTGTCACAAGCGGCAGATTTGCCCGTATAATACGCGTCAAGCACGCTGTAATGGTGCTTTGAATCGGCCACGACGATATCGTTTTCAATTTCAAAGCCGTTTTCAAAAAGCCATTTCCGCGCAAGCTCGGGGTGAGTCATAGGGTTTAAAACAAGGTGCTTTTTCTTAACATAAGCGCAGCGGCTGAGAATATCGGCGATAAGCTCGCCGCCCATACCTGCGATTAAAATATCCTCCGCTTCCCCGTCCTTAATCATATCAAGCCCGTCGGAGAGCACGCACCTGATTTTATCCTCAAGGCAATGCTCCCTGACAAGCGCTCTGCAGGAATTCAGCGGCATTTCGTTGATATCCGAAGCGACGGCTGATTTAATTTTATTTTCCTCTGCGAGATAAACTACTACGTAGCCGTGGTCGCACCCGATATCGGCAAGGCTCGCGCCGTCTCTTACCAAATCGGCACACGCCTGCAGACGTTTTGAAAGCTTAATCATTATACCCTTCCGTTACATAATTATTAATATATTATACATTATAGATTAAAGGTTTGCAAGTTAAAAGAAACTGTGGTATACTTTAAGCAGAATAATCTGCCGGGGGCGGTGAAAAAATGAACGAAAACAGCAAGGAAAGCTTAAAAGGAAACGAAAATGACCCTATGCTCCGGTTTGACGCTTTTATGGGCGGAGTAAACGACGGCGGGCTGAGAAGCGTGAGCTCAATCCGCGTTCTTGTATGCTACATTGTTGAAAACATTAATTCGCGCGTTACAAGAGAAATAATAACTCAGGCTATAAGCGAAAACGGAATAGCAAATTATTTTGAGGTTACCGACGCAATTGAAAAGCTAATTAAAAGCGGAACGGTTATTGAAAGCGAGGACGGCGCGCTCAGCCTTAACAAAAGCACGGGCGCCGACATCGAGCTTGTTGAAAAGGATTTGCCTTACACTATAAGAGTTCGCAGCATAAAGCTTGTTCAGAAAATAATTGCAAAGGAAACATACAGGCGGGAAAACGAGGCTTCAATCTCCGAGGAGGGAGACGGCTTCTGCGTTACGATGAATATTTCGGACGGAAAAACGGAATTTATGCGTCTTAAGCTTTTTGCTCCGAGCATTGAGCAGGCTGAAATGATTAAGGAAAAGTTTTTAAGCGACCCCGCAAACGTTTACGAGTCGCTGATTAACGGAATTTTTGAAAACGAGGAGTAAGAATTATGAAGAGAATTAAAGGATTATTTGCAGCGGCGCTTGCATTTGTCATTATGCTCAGCGCAATGCCGCTCAGCGCGCTTGCAAGCGGCGAGGTTAAAATCTCCCTTGGATATCAGGATGATTACCGCGCAGAGATAAGCATTGATTCATACGACGGTTACTATGACACCGTGATAATTGAAAAAAGCGCCGATAACGCGAGCTGGTCTGTTTACAGCACGGAGGACGAGGCATACAGCACTGTTGAAATTAACGTGCCTTATAAATCCGCCAATTATTACAGAGTTAAGCTTGAGGACAGCGACAGCGGAATAGTTTCGGCTCCGTCAAACGCGCTTCTTATAAAATCCGACATAAGCGAGGTTTTAAGCTCAGGCTATTTGTACACCTCGGCTTCTCCCGAAAAATCGGTTTTGTTCTGGGATATCGGAAGATATTCCTCCTCATACATCGACGGCTTTATGATTTATGAATCCGTAAACGGCGGAGATTTCAAAAAAATCAAGACCCTTGCGGTTGACAAATACTACGAAAAGAGCAATTATTCATACAAGTACAAGCTCGGACGCACCGCACCTTCAAAGGTCGGCTACTTTGTTCAGTATAAAATATATCCTTATTTTAACTTTAACGGCAAAACCTACAGCTACTCAGGAGTAACCCCCTGCGTTGCCTCATATCTCAGCGACAGCTGCGTTAAGGTTGTAACCAAAAAGGACAAGGTTGTTATCAAGCTTAAGAAGCTCGGCAAGGTAAATTATAAGATTTCATACACTCCGAAGAATATCAAAAAGCAGAAATACGGAAAAACAAAAACAAAAAAGACCTCAGCTGCCTCCTACACGATTAAAAACAAGTTCAAAACAACGGCGCTTGATATTTGCGTAACGCCCTATATCGGAAGCGTAGAGGGCGGAGAGTCGGAATATTATAATTCCCATGAGGGCGCTCCCCTTCTCAGAGGCGCAGGCAAATCAAAGAAAACTAAAATCCCCGTTCTTAACGTTCAGAAAAAGAAAACAAAAACAGCGTGGAACGATTCTCTCACCGCTAAGGATAAGAAAATAATCAAAGCCTTTTTCAAAAAGAAATACGGCAAGAAGCTTCCCGCAAGAGAGGTTATGGCTGAATACGCTGTAAACTGGATTCACAACAACGTCAAATACGACACTAAGGGAAAATCAGATAAGTATTCTTACACTGACGCTATATTCAACCACAAGGTCGGACAGTGCCTTCAGTACAATATGGCAACGGCAAAGGTTCTCACATACCTCGGATATGAAACAAGATTAATTATGGGCTGGAGAGGCAACATCAAGGCAAGGCACTGGCAGCATTTCTGGTGTGAGGTTAAAATCAACGGAAGATGGTTCCTTGTTGAAACGGGCAACATAAAGGACGGAGGCTGGATGCATTTTGTTACGCTTTACGGCGACGGCCTTGGATACATCAAAAACAACAAGCCTGCAAAGGATTAAGCTTATACCAAAAGAAACGCAATGCAAATTTTTGCATTGCGTTTTATTTTTTAATCTTCGTTTAAAGTTAGCGGTTTATAGTTAAGCCAAGCTGAAAGACAGGTCTAAAGCATAAATAATGAAAGGAATGATTATTATGAAGAAAAGCATTAAAAACACGATTATGATTGGTATGGCTGCAGTTCTTATAGGAACAAGCGCAGTCACCTACGGCTATATCAACGTAACATCACACGCAGGGCAAATGCCTCAGCAGGGCTTTACACAGCAGGGTGACGGCAACAGCTTTGACGGAAAGTTTGACCGGCAGCTTCCGAATGGAGGAAACAGCCCGGATTTCGGCTCTGGAAACGCTCAGGGCGGAAGCTCAGCTCCTGAGCAGAATCAGACTCCTGACAGCGGCACGCCGCAGCAGGGGCAGTTACCCGATAACGGCACACAGCAGCAAAACGGAAGCAACGCTCAGCAGCCGCCTCAGGAAAACGGCGATAACGCTCAGCAGCCGCCTCAGGAAAATTCTGACGGCGCACAGCAGGAGCAGGACGGAAAAAGCAGCTCAAACACATCAACCGACGGCGCAAAAGAGAACACTGAACAGCTCAGCGTTGAAACACAGGCAGAAAACGCAATGCCGAAAATCAGAAGAAGCAACACAGCGCTTAATATTCTCTGCTACGCATTTTTAGCAGTTCAGCTTGCTATACTGCTTATGGATATTGTTTATCTTATCATTTCAAAATTCAACAAATTAAGCTTTAATCAGGTTTTTCCTGAAAACAAGGCAGAATAATTTAAGGGAGACCTGAAAAGGTCTCCCTTAAATTATTAATAAAACAATATCAATTTCCGTTTATAAATCAATTTTTTCGAAGCGTTTTACTGCTATGCGCATTGAAAGCACGGTAAAAACTATATATGCAGCTACGCTAAGAAATAATACGCTCAACTGCAATTTTATATGTGTAAAGCCAAAGGCATTCAGCGATGAAAGCTGCGGAATATGCCAAAGCGTTTCGCCAAGCCCGACAACTAAAAAAGCAACAATAATAAACAGTACAAAGGGTTTTGCAAATTTATACGCCGTCTTAAAAAAGCCGCCGACAAATATCAAATTGAACAAGCATAATATCAGCAGTACATAGCCGAGATACAAAAGATTTGCATTCATAAGCGCATTGTTTCGATATACAGGAGCATCTGATAATACCGTCATTCGTATAAGCACGGGAATAGCCGTTACTGTAAAATAGCAAAGCTCTATAACAATACAAATCAAATATTTCGCCTTAACTACGTCGCCCTTTGCAACAGGCAGAAGCGCTGTATACGTAATGTCGTTCGCTTCTCTCATACTCTGAAATGACTGAAACAAGCCGAGGCA
>CAMOWP010000152.1 GCA_946628455.1 uncultured Clostridia bacterium
AGTTTCAAGCCCCTTTTCCCTCTTGATTTTTCTTATTGCTTCAAGCTGCGGCATAGCGGCTCTCACCGTTTTTTCAATGTTCGCCGTTTCGCAGTTTGCTCTTCTGTTTGCGGAATTTCTTATTTCCTTAACGATTTTTATATTCATCATCTCAAACATTGAAGCTGATGCACCCATAATATAAAGGCAATCCTCAATAGCCTCGCTGTCCTTGAAATAGATAATATGGTAGCCCTTTCTTACTGTCAGCTTAGGCTCAAGCTCAAGCTCCTGAAGCAGAGTTACAAGGCTTTTTGAGAGATTCATATATGACACGATATATTCAAGATGATAATCCTTTTCAGGCGAGGAGACAGTTCCGCAAGCAAGGAAAACTCCTGCAAGAAAAGCGTTATAGCACTCAGCGCAGTCAAAATTTGAAAAGTTGATTTTCAGGCTTGTGTCGCTTTTACCGTGGCCGAAATACGCCATAAGCTTTGCGCATTTTGCGGAATTTTTAATATCAATGCTATAGCTTCTTCCCGAGGGAGAAACCCTGATATTGCAGTTCATACCGAGCTGCTCAACGAGCATCTGCCTGAAAAGAAAGGCGATATCCCCGTTTTCGCTCTGGAAGGTTATGCCCGTAAAAGAGAATGACTTTGAAAACAAAGCCATTCCGTAAAGCATACTTTTCTGACAGCAGCTTTTTTGTATTTCGTTTTTTACAAGTTCGTTTTTAACATCCGATGCAAATGACATTTATCTTCTCTCTATATCTCTGTGGTTTACTGTGACGTTATCCCATGTCTGTGAAAAATGGGTTTTGAGCGCCTCGGCAAAGGCAACGCTTCTGTGGTTTCCGCCCGTGCAGCCCATTGCGATAACAAGCTGGCTTTTGCCCTCGCGGATATAAAGCGGGATAAGGTAATCAACAAGGTTTTCAAGCCTTGTCAGAAGCTCCTGAGACTCGCTGAAGCCGAAAACATAATCAACTATTTCCTTATCAAGACCCGTTTTGCCTCTCAGCTCCTCAATCCAGTAAGGATTCGGCAGGCATCTCACGTCAAGCACGAAATCGGCGTCAGTCGGTATACCGTGCTTGAAGCCGAAGCTCATAACGTGAATATTCATAACCTCTTTATCGTCGCCGAGGAGAATCTGGGTAAGCCTTTTTCTGAGCTCGGGCGAGGTTAAATCCGAGGAGTCAATTACATAATCGGCAGCCTGGCGGATTGGGGAGAGCACCTCTTTTTCATATTTGAGAGCGTCCTCAATTGAGCCTGAGAATTTATCTGCAAACGGGTGCTTGCGCCTTGTGAGCTTATAGCGCTTGAGCGCGACGTGATTTTTGATGTCGAGATAGATAATTCTTACGGTGTAATCGCCCTGCTTGAGAGAGCTGACGGAAGCCTTGAACGCCTCGAAAACGCCCTTTGAGCGGACGTCTGCAACTATTGCAATTTTACTGTAAGCGTCGCTTTTTTCGATAAGCTGAATAAAGTCGTCAATAAGCTCTGCAGGCATATTATCAATGCAGTAATAGCCGATATCCTCCATAAAGCCCATAGCGGTTGATTTTCCTGCTCCCGAAACACCTGTTAATAAAACTATCTCTTTCATACCAAATCTCTTTCCAAATCCAATAACTAATGACCGGTGACTAACCACTACTCCGTCACTCTTATTTCCATTTCGAGCTTTACGCCCTTTTCCTTTAAAACTGTATCGCTGACCTTTTTGCACAAATCAAGCACGTCCTGACAGGTTGCATTGCCCTTGTTGATAACAAAGCCCGCGTGCTTTGTGCTGACCTCTGCGCCGCCTACGCTTGCGCCCTTTAAGCCACATTCCTCAATAAGAGCGCCTGCAAAATATCCCTCAGGGCGTTTGAAGGTTGAGCCTGCCGAAGGGTATTCAAGCGGCTGCTTATCCTTGCGCCTGCCGATTAAGTCTGTCATTTTTGCCTTGATTTCGGCAGGGTCTCCCTTTTCAAGCTTAAGGTAAAGCCCTGTTACGATACACGAATTATCATAATACGCGCTGTGACGGTATGAGAGCATCAGCTCATCGCCCGAAAGCTCGCCCATATTGCCGTTTTTATCAATATGCTCGCACTTATAGAGAACGTCCTTCATCTCGCCGCCGTAAGCGCCTGCATTCATAAACGCCGCACCGCCGCACGAGCCCGGGATTCCGTAGGCAAATTCAAGCCCCGAAAGGCCGTTTTCAAGCGCGAAATTGCACACCCTGATAAGCTGAGCGCCCGCCTTTGCAAAAATTGTTGTTTCATCAAGGAGAACAACATCGTCAAAGCCCTTGCCGAGAAGGATGACCGCGGCGTTGATTCCGCCGTCGCTGACAAGAAGATTTGAGCCGTTGCCGATTGCCATAAAACGTATAGAAAGCTCGTTGCATTTTTTAATAATCTGCGCAAGCTCGCCGTCGCTTTTCGGCATAATCATAAGCCTTGCGGGCCCGCCTATTTTAAACGTTGTATGAGCGCTCATAGGCTCGTTTTGAGCATATTCAATTTTGCTCTGTTTTAAAAATTCAATCAGTTTTTCCAAAATATTCACCAAAAATTATTTTACCGTATAAAGAATTGCAGCACCTATAATGCCTGCGTCGTTTCCAAGCTCAGCCTTCATAAGCTTAGTCTGCACCTTTGAATAAATGCTGTAGCGCTCAGCTTCAACGTATCTTCTCAGCGGTCTGAGAAGGGTTTCGCCCTCATTGCAGATACCGCCGCCGATGCAGAGAATCTCAGGCTGGAAGATATTTACAAGGTTTGTAAGGCCTGCAGCAACGTACTTTATGTAAGCGTCAACAACGGCAACACCCACTGCGTCCTTTTTCCTCATTGCGTCAAACGCAGTTCTGCCCGACACCTTGCCCTCCTCAGCGGCAAGCTCGTGCATAATGCTGTCGGGGTGCGCTTCCATAGCGGCCTTTGTCTGGTTTATAAGCGCAGTTGCGGAAGCGTATGCCTCCCAGCAGCCCTTTCTTCCGCAGGTGCACGGCGCACCGTCAACTACTATAACGGTATGGCCGCACTCTGCGCCCGCGCTGTTAACACCCGTTACAAGCTTTCCGTCAACGATAATACCTGAGCCGACTCCGGTTCCGAGAGTAACGGCAACAAAATTTTTACATCCGTTTCCGCAGCCTGCAAAAGCTTCGCCGAGAGCGGCGCAGTTAGCGTCATTTTCAACATAAACGGGGATATCGCCGAGGCGTTCCTTAATCATTTTAACTGCAGGAATATGGTCAAAGCCGAGATTGTTTGCATATTCAATAATCTCGTTATTTACCGTGCCGGGAGTTCCGAGCCCTATTGAGGAAATATCGTCAAGCGAAAGCCCTGCCTCAACAACTGCCTGCTTTGATACCTTTGCGATATCGTCGAAAATCTCCTCGGGAGTTCTCGGCATAGCGGTTGGGGTTTTTGCCTTCGCAATTATTTCGTATTTTTCGTTTACCACTGCGGCAACTATATTTGTTCCGCCTAAATCAATTCCTATTGTATACATAAATTCAACCTCCGTTTTATGAATTTTCCCAGATTTCAAGCTCTCTCTCGTTCGGTTCAATATCATCCATACCGAGAGAGTGCATAAGCTCTTTTGCGCCGTTATAGCCCATCTTTTTCTGACGGTTGTTCATAGCCGCCGTTTCAACGATAACCGCAAGGTTACGTCCCGGTGTAATCGGAACGGTTATAACGGGCACCTTAACGTCAAGAATTCTGACATACTCGTTATCAAGCCCGAGCCTGTCATAAGCCTTCGTCTTGTCCCATGTTTCAAGCTGTATAATAAGATCAATTTTATCATAGAGCTTAACTGCGCCCATACCGAAGATACGCCTTGCGTTGATAACGCCGATGCCCCTGAGCTCAATGAAATGCCTGATGTTGCTCGGCGAGCTGCCCTGAAGCGTTCTGTCGTCAACCTTACGGATTTCAACAGCGTCATCGGCGATAAGCCTGTGGCCGCGCTTTATAAGCTCGATTGCGGTTTCGCTTTTACCTGCGCCGCTGTCTCCTACTATGAGTATACCCTCGCCGTAAACCTCAACGAGAACGCCGTGGCGGGTAATTCTCGGCGCG
>CAMOWP010000153.1 GCA_946628455.1 uncultured Clostridia bacterium
TTCAGATTGTCGTTTGCAAGGCGGATAAATACCTTTTCATTTGTTTTCAGTAATTCCGTTAGTGTTCTCATTTTCAACACTCCTTATAGATTATTCCATAAAGAGAAGAAAGGAGAAGCCATAGATCAAGCATTAGCACCTTGCCTTTCGGTAGGTTGCTGTGTGGTCAGCGGGCTTGTCCCTCGCACACTCTTTATGGTAACTCGAATATATCACGCCCGAACTCAAAAGTAAACAGATTTTCAAAAATCACTTTTTCGAGTCCGAAAATACGGACAGAGAATTGATTTTATATGAAAATGCACAATGAAAAGCTGAATAATAATTCAAATAAAAGAATGAAGGCTTACCCTTCATTCTTTTAGCTTATATATTGTTGTCTTAACGTTATTATTTGTTATTTCAAGCGTTCTTTTGCTTTTAGCTGATAACGCTTTTACGCAGGTGAAAATCAGCCCGCCGTCAGCAAGTATTTCAATGCTCATTTTATCGATAATAAAACGCATATTCTTTTCTCCGCTGATAGATAGCGGGATTGATTTATTGCCGAGTGAAAGCGTATTGTTTTCAGCGCTGATGTTAAAAGCTGTTTTGTCAACACTTACTGTGAAATCATCGTTGAAACTGAAATCTGCAACAAATGCCTCCTCATCAATTTCGATATTTGAAAAATAACCTATTTCAATCGGCTCAAGCTTGCTTTCAATTTCGCGGGGAATGCTGCCTTTCAGCCTTAAGGTTTTATCCTGCAATGCAACAAGCGACATTTCAAGCGGAACACTGAGCTGGCCGCAAAAGCCTTGCCCGTATTCAGGGTTGATGTTTTCCCAGCTGAGGCGCAGAATTCTGTCATCTGTTCCCGAAAAAGACTGCGCCGCATAGCTGTATCTTCCGTCAAGCTCCCGATAAAAGAGCAGCGGCTTTTGTTCGGGAATAAAGCCTTCTGCGGTAAAATGACCGATGATATAGTTATCGGAAGCTCCTGAAAGAATCCATTTTTTGCTTTCCTTAAGATAATAAAGGTCGGGGCATTCGCTGTCGCACGGTATATTAATCCTCTGAAACAGTTTCCAGTCAATTAAATTATCGGATTTCAGCAGGCAGTATTCATTCTCTTCAAGATAAAGAGCCATAACATATGAATCAATTTCTGGAACAAAAATAACCTTCGGGTCTCTGTTTTCGCCCTTGATATTCGGAACAACCGGATTGTTTTTATACTTTTTGAAATGAACGCCGTCAGAAGAATAAGCAAGCCCCTGAGAGAATTCCGGGCAGCCCGAAGCTTTTGCGTATTCTGCAATAGTGTAAAAAAGCAAAATTGCGTTTTTGCCGACGCCGCTTACGTTATCGGCGTCGCAAATTGCGCTGCCCGAGAACATAGTTCCCATATCATTGGGGAAAAGAGCGTCTCCGAGATGCTCAAAAATAATGAAATCAGATGTTGTGCTGTGGTGCCAGTGCATATTTCCCCAGGCGGTGCCGAGCGGGTTGTGCTGGCAGAAAATGTGATATTTGCCGTCAATGAAAATAAGCCCGTTCGGGTCGTTCAGCCAGCCGTAAGGGACTGTATAATGAAGCTTCGGGCGATATATGCTTTCGCTTTGTTCAACGTTATCAGCTTCGCCGTCAAAACTAAACTCCTCGTCTTTGCAGAGAAATACAACTTTTTTTCCGATATATCTTTCAACGTCAAGATAAAACGGAATTCCTTCTCTGCTTGCTCTTATATTCAGCTGAAAAAGAAAGCGGCTGTTTTCGTCTGTAGCAACTATGCACTTTTCAGGTGCGTTTTCATCAGTTAAAGCTATAAGGTATTTTTTTGATATAAGCATACGCAGTCTCCTCGTTTCTCCTCTTATCATAATACAGCTGAAGCTTTATTGCAACAATGCTTTTCTGTACATTTTATAAGGCGTGTGATATAATGTATTACGGAGTGAAGGCATATGATAAAAGACATAAAGTATATTCACGAGCCTGACGATTTGCAGTGCGGCCAGGCGGTGCTTGCAATGATAACGGGCGTTCCCGTTGAAAGAGTGGCTGCTGAGCTTGATAATTTCAGAGAGACGACTTTAAAAGAAATGAAGGATTATCTTTGCTCATACGGCTTTCGGGTTTCAAATGAGAGAATTCAGGCAGAGAGCAGGGAGGAGCTTCCGGAGCTTTGCTTTCTGAGCCTTGAAACACCGCGCTGCTGGCACTGGTCGCTTTACTGTAACGGAACGTTTTATGACCCCGAGCACGGAGTTATGGATGATTTCCCCGAGGCAAACAGAAAATATTACTGGGAGATAAAAAGATGAAATACAGCGAATCCTTTTTTGATATAGCATATCTGATAACCGCAATCGGAACAGGCCTTTTTCTTCTGATAAAAGGAAACGGAAAGCTCGGTAAGCTTATGGGTGCGGCTGCTCTTATTCTCGGGTGCGGCGACGCGTTTCACCTTGTACCGAGGGTGCTTAACTATTTTTCGGATAATGATTTCACCTCAGCGCTCGGGATAGGAAAGCTTATAACCTCGGTTACTATGACGGTATTCTATATTCTGATGTATTATATTTTTATCGCTGATTACGGCGTAAGCGAAAATAAAGGCGTAACGGCGGGCATATGGCTTTTATCTGCTGTCAGAATAATTTACTGTCTGCTTCCGCAAAACGAATGGCTGACTGACAGCTCTCCGCTGCTTTGGGGAATACTGAGAAATATTCCGTTTGTTATTCTCGGAATAATAATAGTCTGCCTTTATTTTTCAAAAAGACGCGACGATGCAGCCTTTAAAAATATCTGGCTTTTTGTTTTGCTTTCGTTTTTGTTTTATATCCCCGTAGTTGTCGGCGCAGAGGCAGTGCCAATGCTCGGAATGCTTATGCTCCCGAAAACAGTCTGCTACGTGCTCATATTGATAGCGTTTTTAAAGAAGAGAAAAAGTTCCCCGTAAAGAGGAACTTTTATTCGTTGAAATCCTTGCTTTTGTGTTTTGTTTTTCGGGTGTATTTCGTTTTGTCCTTTGTAACCCGCGTGTAAAAGGGCTGCCAGGTCGGGCGGTCCTTTCTCTTTTGCTTTTTCTTGTTCTTTTCTAACATAGTATTTTCCTTACGGCGTTATTTCAACGGTTTCGCGCTCGGTGATTTTTACGGATAAATCGCCGTCAACCTCAACGTCATAAATAGCGTCAAAATTATCCGCAATCGGTGAGCGGCATTCAATTTTTACCGTTGTTTTGCCTTCCTTGAGACCGAAGAATTCAATTTTAACCGTGTAGCCCGAGCCTGCCATTTCATCATGGTTTTCATTGTGATAATGCTTTGTCTGGTCATAGGTAACGATTGAGGGGTCGTCAATTACAACCTTGTAAGACGGTCCTCCGCCGTCAAATGAATCAAAGGTAAGGCTTGCGGTTTTATCCGTTTCGGGCACGTAAAGCATTGAATTTCGCATTTCAACCCTTACCGAAATATCGTGAGCAGGCATTGTGAATGTGATTATGTAGCCCTTGCTCTCTTTATAATCGGGATTTATCCGCTCACCGTCAACGTAAAAAAAATAGTCGGTATCCGTTGCAATGAATCTGTAGTAAAGAGTAACTTTTTCTCCCGCCTTATAAGAGTCTTTTGCGTTTTCAAAGCTTGATTTGCCTCCGTTATAATCAACCTTGTATTTTGCGCCTGAGCAGCCGCTGAAGCCGAACATAAGCATTCCTCCTATCAGAAAAAATAAGATTATTCTTTTTAACATTTTACCACCTCGCGGGCGTTATTTTTTACTGTCAATGATATCAAAGCTGAGATGGATTAAATCCTTAATCTGGTCGTCAGGCGCAGTTCCGTCAAGCAAAACGGAAATCCACGTTTTCTTGCTCATATGATATGAGGGAAGATAGCCCTCGTTATGTATAAGCGAGCCTATAAGAATCGGGTCGCACTTAAGGTTAATTATGTCAATTTTGCCTTCGCCGTCAAGATTAAGCTTGCTCCTTTCAATATCCATCATTATCGCAAACCACTTTTTGTTTTTCCTGTTTCGGAATACGACATAATCAGGGAACGAAG
>CAMOWP010000154.1 GCA_946628455.1 uncultured Clostridia bacterium
CAATCTTCCCTCTCGTTCTCTGCGCAATAGGAATAATCGCTTCCATAATTTCTACCGTTATTGTTGCAAATTCAAAGGGCAACGACCCTCAGAAATCGCTTAATATCGGCGAATACATAACAACTGCTATCGTTCTTATCGCAGCGCTTGTGCTCAGCAAGACGGTGCTCGGCTCAATGAACGCCTTCTGGTGCGTGCTTTCGGGTCTCGCTGTCGGAACGATAATCGGCAAGCTCACTGAAATGTACACCTCTGAAAAATACAAGAGCGTTAAGGACATTGCAGAATCCTCAAAGACAGGCTCGGCTACAAACATAATCAGCGGCCTTTCGGTAGGTATGAAATCAACCGCATTCCCGATTATCTTTATCTGCGTGGGCATTCTTGTTTCCTACAAGGTATACGGCCTTTACGGAATCGCTCTTGCGGCGGTTGGTATGCTTTCAACAACGGGTATGACAATTGCCGTTGACGCTTACGGACCTATCGCTGATAACGCAGGCGGTATCGCTGAAATGAGCGAGCTTGAAGAGGGCGTAAGAAACATCACTGATAAGCTTGACTCTGTCGGCAACACAACAGCCGCTATCGGCAAGGGCTTTGCAATCGGCTCCGCGGCGCTCACAGCGCTTGCGCTCTTTGCTTCGTTTGCCGAGGCAACAAACATCAGCAACGGCAAGATGAGCATTCTTGACGCCAAGGTTGTAGTAGGTCTCTTTATCGGCGGTATGCTTCCGTTCCTCTTCTCTGCTTTCACGATGAGCAGCGTAGGCAAGGCGGCTAACAAGATGATTGAAGAGGTAAGACGTCAGTTTAAGGAAAAGAAGGGCATTCTTGAAGGAACCGAGGAGCCTGACTATAAGAAATGTGTTGAAATTTCAACAAACGCAGCGCTTCACGAAATGATTCTCCCGGGCGTTATGGCAGTTGTTACTCCGCTTGTAATCGGCTTCCTGCTCGGCGTTGAGGCTCTCGGCGGTCTGCTTGCAGGCGCGCTTATCTCAGGCGTTATGATGGCTATATTTATGGCTAACTCAGGCGGCGCATGGGATAACGCAAAGAAATATATTGAAAGCCTTAAGGACGGCGGCAAGGGTTCAGAGGCTCACAAGGCAGCCGTTGTAGGCGACACTGTAGGCGACCCGTTTAAAGACACCTCAGGCCCGTCAATCAACATTCTCATTAAGCTTATGACAATTGTTTCACTTGTGTTTGCTTCCGTATTTATGATGGTAAACAGCGGACAGGGCTTAATAAAGTTCTGATAAAAAAATGAGGCTGTCTCGTTTTGAGACAGCCTTTTAATTATGCTTATGTGAATAAGCTGTAGATTCTGTAATAGCCTTCGGTTGAGCCGGGGGCGAAGGTTGTGTGGTTAAAGCTTGCAAAGAAGGCGAAGAACAGCGTTATAAACGTCAGCGCAAGCATTGCAAAAACAATTTGCTTTTTATGCCCTTCCTTTTCATAAAGCGCAAGCATTACCATTATTGAGCCGATAATCAGAAGGTAAAGGAAATCGCCTATATACCTTGTCAGTATTGCCGAAAGCTCAATATCAGCGCACGCGGTTACAAAGGATATAAGAATGCAGAGAATAACGAAGGTGTACAATTTCTTTTCCTTAAGCTGAGGCTTAACCCTGCGAAGCATAAAGAGGAAAAGAATATAGCACGCTGTAAAGAGTACGCCGCCGTAGGTGTTCTCCCTGACCGTTTTGCCCACGTAATCGCTGAAAAACTCTACGGGCAGAACGAACGGGAAGCGCATACTCATTGACGGGGGCTGAGCTATAATGGCAAACAGCCCGTCCTTAAGCCTTGCGAGGTTGAAGCCTCTGAGCGGCATATTGTTTGTGGTAAGGTTATAATTTGCGCCGAAATCAAACGGCGAGCCGAAGCGCGCATAATTGTAATACATCAGCCCTGCCGCAACAACGGCGTACGGAATTGCCACGCTGAGATACTTTGAAATGTTACCCTTTATAACAAGGCGTTTATTCCGAAAAGCAACGTCTTTAAATATAGGAATAATAAGAACGGAGGCGAGAAGGAACTGAGGCCTGCAGCCTGCCACAAGCGCCATACACAGCGAGCCTGCCGCAATTTCAGCCAGCGCCTTTTTGGCTTTTTCTCCGTTTTTCAGAAGCTCCGCCGCCTTCATCCACAGCATAAGCCCTGCCATAACGAAAAGAATCGACATCAGGATTACGATATAATAGATAGTCGGCAGCATTGAAAACAGCACGACTCCCGTACAGTTGGCAAGAATCACCGAGGAAAACAGGCGGACTCCGAAGCTTGTCTTTCTGAAATAAATACTTATCAGCGTATCAACAAACGCATAGGAGACAACTACAATCAGCGAGCAGACTATCAGCACTGCCGCGGACATAATCATATGCGTTTTGAAAATTGCATAAACGGGAATGAAGAAAATCAGGGCGGGAACTATGCCGAAATAGACGTAGAATTTGCCGCCGAAATATGCAACGTCCCACCAGGGCTCGCGCTCAACGAAAATCCCGTGAGACTGAAGCACCGCCTGCCTTGCGAAATAATCGTAAGGGCTTGCTACCTCCTTCATAAGCTCGCCGTGCGGGACCTCGATATCAAGCCGCCCGCTACAGATTGCTTCCGCGAGAAGGTTATACTGCCTGTACGCCGCGTTGCTCGGGTTGGCAAAGGTGAGGTTATTAATGATGAGAAAAGCAACAATTCCGATATTTGCCGTCATAAACAGCAGGCGCAGCAGCCTCAGCCTTCTGCCCTCGTCAAACGCGCCTCTGAGATAGAGCGACGACGACGGACGGAACATATATATTACCGTTAAAAGAATGATAATAAGCAGAACTCTTATAACGGAGAAAAACATCGGAACGCGGGGGTTGAGCGATATGTTGCCAGACTTTATCTCTGTATTAATCGAGCTGTAATCGCCGTCAAGAACATTGAGTTTTATGCTCTTTATTCTGCCGTATGAATGAAGCCTTATGTACTTTGTTTTTTCATATGACGGGTGAAGCTTTACGGACGTGCAGAAATAGTAGCCCGAATGCCCCTCGTCCATCATATAAACGTCAAAGCACGCACCGTTAAGCTCGCCCTTATAGCTCGGAGTTAAATCAAGGTAAAGAGTGTTGACGTTTTTATTAATATCTTTAATCTCGAAATAAGCCTCCTGAGTGCCGTTTGGCGAGTATTCGGGAAGCGTGAAGGTTTTGCCGTCAGCAGTTTTTATGCTTTCGCTCGCGGTTAAGCTTACGCCTTCCTCTTTATTTTTAAGCGTGGTGAAAAAGCCGCTGTTGAAGCCGAAAATTTCAATCACAACAGCAACGCACAGGAAGGCTAAAACTGCTTTTAAAAATTTTGAATTCTTTTTCATATTTCTATATCAAGCTCTATCGGGCAGTGGTCGCTGCCGAAAATATCCGTGTGAATAGAAGCGCCCTTCAGTTTTTCTTCAAGGCGTTTTGAAACGATAAAATAGTCAATACGCCAGCCTGCGTTCTTTTCTCTTGCCCTGAAGCGGTAAGACCACCAGGAATAGATTCCCTCCTTATCGGGGTAAAAGAACCTGAACGTATCGGTAAAGCCCTCGTTTAAAACAAGGCTGAGCTTTTCTCTTTCATCGTCTGTGAAGCCCGCGTTGTTGCGGTTTGTTTTAGGGTTTTTCAAATCAATTTCAGAGTGAGCAACGTTTAAATCGCCGCAGTAAATAACGGGCTTTTTCTTATCAAGCTCCGTTATATAATTTCTGAAATCGTCCTCCCATTTCTTTCTGTAATCAAGGCGCCTGAGCTCGTTTTGTGAATTGGGAACGTAAACTGTTATAAAATAAAAATCCTCATATTCAAGCGTTATGAGTCTCCCCTCTTTATCGTGCTCCTCAATGCCCATTCCGTATTTAACGGAGAGAGGCTCCTTTTTAGTGAAAATTGCAGTTCCCGAATAACCCTTCTTTTCGGCATAATTCCAGAAGGAATAATAGCCCTCGGGGGCAAAATCAATCTGCCCCTCCTGCAGCTTGGTTTCCTGAACGCAGAAAA
>CAMOWP010000155.1 GCA_946628455.1 uncultured Clostridia bacterium
TGAGCCGATTATGAGAGATTACGAGTATCTTATACACCTTTTATACTGCTTCATAAATGATTTAACGCCTGATGAGAAGCCTAATGAGGTGTCTTTTAGTAATGTCTATAAAATAGGCAGACTGCATGAGGTTGCAAACATTGCGTTTCTTTCAGTAGAAAAGCTTAAAAACAAGCCGTATGAAGCGCTTTATAACGAATGGCAGCTTCATTATTATTTCTCGGTAGAAAGGGAATTGCGCCAGGCTCTTGACCGAGAGCGCGTTATCTCCGCTCTTCACGAAAACGGTGTAAGAACGCTTGAGGCGCAGGGCACGGTAACTAAAAATATTTACCCTGAGCCGTATCTCCGTATGATGACGGATATAGACCTTGTTGTTGATTTTGAAAATTTCGAAACCGTAAAGAAAGCCATTGAAGCGCTCGGGTACTCTGTAACCCAGTATCAGGATTATGAATTTTTCGCGAGGGGCGAAAAGCTTACGGAGCTTGATTTTCATTCCGATTTCTTTGTTGAGTATATGTATAACCGCAGGGAGCGTTACAGCGAGGCAATCAATTCTCCGTTTGAGCACGCAAAAAGCGATGACGGTATGACCTTTTATCTTACTGACGATTATTATTATCTCTATTCTCTGCTTCACACCGTTAAGCATTTTGAAACAGCCGGTTGCGGAATCCGCCGCATACTCGATTTGTATTATCTCAAAAAAGCGTATAATAACGTTGATTTTACTTTCGTCAATTCCGTTATTGACAAGGGCGGCTTCAGGGGGCACCTTGACCTCCTTTTTGCAGTTGAAGAAAAGTGGTTTGAAAAAAAGGAGCCCGAGCTTGATATTTCAGGCGCTGAAATTGATATAGTAAACAGCGGAAATCACGGCAATGAAGATATTTTTACCCGCAACAATGTGAGAAAAGATATTGAAAGCGGAATGAAGCTTGCAAGGCTGAAGGAGCTTTTACGCTTCATTTTTCCGAAAAAGGAATATGTCTATCTCGGTTATCCCGTTTGCAGGGAACGCGGGTATTCAACCTTTATGTGCTGGCTTTACAGAATTTTTGCAACGCTTAAAAAGCTTAAATTTTCACACGCTATAAACCATATTAAATCAATTTTCAAGAGTAATTTAAAGCTATGAAATTTACAGTTGAATTTGCAAAACTGAATATTGAAATAAACACTCAGTTTGATTATACCTACAAGCTCTGCAGGGATTATCTTTCCGACGGCAAGCCTGAGTTTTCGGTGTCTCCGAGCGATGAGGATATCGATAAGGAAATTGAAATTTCTCCCTACACCCCTGCGCGCGGCTATGCTGAAAGCATCTGCGTTTACCGCGCTATTTCCGAAATCATCCCGCTTTATAACAGAATGATTTTTCACGGCGCCGTAATCTCGTATAAGAATAAAGGCTATATTTTTACAGCTCCAAGCGGAACGGGAAAAACAACGCACATCAGGCTGTGGATGAAATACCTTGACGGCGTTGATATTGTAAACGGAGATAAGCCGCTGCTTGAAATTGGGGATAAGGTGACCGCCTATGCAACTCCGTATGCAGGCAAGGAAAGGTATCAGAACCATTCAAGCATTGACGTCAGCGCAATCTGCCTCATAAAACGCGGAGCTGAAAACAAAATAAGAAAAGTAACCTCGGGCGAAATTCTCACCCAGCTTATGGCTCAGATGTATCTTCCCGAAAACCCCGAGGCAACAATAAAAACGCTTGATTTGCTTGACAGCCTTGTTAAGCTTGTACCGCTTTATGTGCTTGAGTGCGATATGAGCGAGGAAGCGGTAAAAACCTCATTTGAAGCCCTGACGGGAGAAGGATACGTGAATAAAAATGAAGATTAAAAAGAATTTTGTAAAGCGCAAGGTAGGCGATAAATATCTTGTTATTTCAACAGATAAATCCGCCGGCAGTATGTTTATTGAGCTTAATGAAACCTCGTCATATATCTGGGATTTGATTGATAAAGGCTATAACGAGGATAAAATAGCATTTAATATCTGCAAAAGATATTCAATCCCGCGCGCAAAGGCTGAGGAAGATATGAACAAGCTTATCAGCGCTATGAGAGACGCGGAAATTTTTGAAGAGTGATATTATAATATAATTCCCCTCTGCACATAATAAATGCAGAGGGGCTTTTCTGTACATAAAAAGGCAAAGGGTGATTTATGTGCAGTATTATAATAAGGTCGAAATTTGCGGAATAAACACAAGCGAGCTCAATGTGCTTTCCGAAAAGGAAAAGGCGGAGCTTCTCAGAAAAGCTCAGGCAGGTGATAAGGCTGCGAGGGACAAGCTGGTTCTCGGTAATCTGAGGCTTGTGCTTTCCGTCGTTCAGCGCTTTGCAAACAGAAGCGAAAATATGGACGACCTTTTTCAGGTCGGTGTTATCGGGCTCATTAAAGCAATAGACAATTTCAATCTTGAGCTTGACGTTAAGTTTTCAACCTACGCTGTGCCTATGTGCATAGGCGAAATAAGGCGCTATCTCAGAGACGATAACCCTCTCCGCGTTTCGCGCTCAATGAGGGATACGGCTTATAAGGCAATGCAGATTAAGGAGCGCCTGACTAACGAGCTCGGCTACGGGCCGACAGTTGATATGATAGCAAAGGAAATGAAAATCAAAAAAAGCGAGGTTGTAATTGCGCTTGAGGCTATCGTTGACCCTGTTTCTCTTTACGATACCGTATACAGCGACGGCGGAGACGCAATTTATCTTATGGACCAGCTCGGCGATAACTCCTCCGATTCCGATTGGGTGGATGAAATAATGATTAAGGACGAGCTTAAAAACCTCAGCGACAGGGAACACCGAATTCTCTATATGCGCTTTATGCAGGGTAAAACACAGATGGAGGCAGCAAAGGAAATAGGTATTTCCCAGGCGCAGATAAGCCGCCTTGAAAAGAATGTTATTGACCGCATAAAAGGAAAATAGAAAAATGTTTAATACTTGTCAATTCTTAAATTATGTGCTATAATGCATATACTTTAATTTAAGGATGTAATCATATGAAGAAACTGAGAAAGGCGATTTGCGCTTTGCTTTGCTTTGCGGTTTTTGTAACTGCGGCGGAGCCTCTTGCCGTATTTGCGGCTGATAAAAAATCAGAAGAGGTATATGCTGTTCAGCAGCTTAATGCAACTAAAAAGCCAAAACGCGTTGACACCGTTGTTAAGGGCATAAAGGCTGAGTACAACCTGAAGCAGACCGAAAAGCTTGCTTTTGATATTACGGTTAAGCCTGCAAACCCCGCGCGCGTTGTTAAGCTTCAGCGCTATAACTCCGAAAAGAAAATGTATGTTACAAAGAAAACATATACAACATACAAAATGAAAAGAGCAACCCTTCGCGTTGTTATCCCGAAAAAGTACAGAAGAAAAACCTACAGCAAGTGGAGAATAGTTGTTGAAAAATCAGATAACGCAAAACGCTATATTTCAAAGCCTATAAGAGTTTATTCCTCAAACCTCAAGCAGCTTGAGCTCAGCTCAAAGGCGGCGTGTATTTACTGCCTTGATAACGAAAAGGTGCTTTATAACAAGAGGATGGAAACGCGCTATAAGCCCGCAAGCTGTACTAAGATTATGACTCTTATAACAGCAATTGAATCGGGAAAATTCAGCGGAACCTCTCCCGTTACCGCAGGCGCCGTCAGCGTTCCCGCCGAAAGGCTTCACGCTAAGGTAGGGGACCGTTACCGCAACAAGGACCTTGCGTTTGCAATGATTTTAGGCTCCGCAAACGACGCGTCCGTTATGCTTGCAAACGGAACGTACGGAAGCGTCGGGAATTTCGTCTCCCAGATGAATTCAATTGCCAAATACGATATAGGCGTTAAAAACACTCACTTTACAAACACCTACGGAGTTCCGAATAAAAATCATTACACAACTGCCTACGACCTCTCAAAAATAACTGCATACGGCTACAGCTATTCGCAGTTCTGCGAGGTTGTCGGCAAAGAGCAGTTCGGCTTCAACTCCCTTGTTTACCATAAGC
>CAMOWP010000156.1 GCA_946628455.1 uncultured Clostridia bacterium
TGACAGAAAGTACGCCGAAAAGCTGCTCGAATATCTTATAAATAATAAGAATATGTCACGTGCTTTTATAAAGCAGGAGATGTTCAAGCGCGGCGTTCCCGCCGATATAACCTCTGAGATTATGAGCGACGCCGAAATTGATAATATTTCAAGCATTAAGGAGCTGCTCGTAACTAAGTACAGAAATAAGCTTGCCGCAGATAACGGAAAGGAAAAGGTTACTCAGGCTTTAATGAGAAAGGGCTTTTCCTATTCCGATATAAAATCGGCATTTTATGAGATTGAAAATGATGAATTATAAGGTTGGAATGATTTCGCTCGGCTGCCCGAAAAATCAGGTTGACGGCGAAGCAATGCTTGCAAAGCTTAGTAAAGCAGGCTTTACAATTGTAAATGAAATTCAGGACAGCAACATAATGATTGTCAACACCTGCGGCTTTATTGACGCTGCAAAAACCGAGGCAATTGAAACAATCCTTGAGATTGCTGAATATAAAAAGGCAGGATTAATAAACGCTATAGTCGTTACGGGCTGCCTTGCCGAAAGATATCAGGACGAAATTAAAAAAGAAATGCCTGAGGTTGACGCCGTTATCGGAATCGGAGCAAACGCAGATATAGTTAAAGTATGTCAGAAGGCGCTTATCGGGCTTGAAACAGAGCTTTTCCCGAATAAGTGTTATCTTCCTTTAGAGGGCGAAAGAATGCTTTCAACGCCTTCTCACTGGGCTTATCTGAAGATTGCAGAGGGCTGTGACAACAGATGCTCCTACTGTGCTATACCTTCAATAAGAGGCAAATTCAGAAGCCGCAAAATGGAGGATATTGTTGCCGAAGCAAATCTGCTTGCTAAAAAAGGCGTTAAAGAGCTTATTCTAATTGCTCAGGACACTACAAAGTACGGGCAGGATATTTACGGTGAATACAGCCTTGATAAGCTTCTTAAGGAATTAATAAAAATTGACGGCATTGAATGGCTCAGGCTGTTTTACTGCTATCCTCAGAGAATTACCGACAGCCTCATTGACGTTATTGCAAGCGAGGATAAGATATGCAATTATATTGATATACCGCTTCAGCACGCCGATAAGGACGTTTTAAAGGCAATGAACAGAGTTGGTGACGGTGAAGAATATAAATCGCTTCTCGGCAAAATGAGAGCAAAAATTGACGGGCTCTCGCTTCGTACCACCTTTATGGTAGGCTTTCCGGGTGAAACAGACTCTCAGTTTGAAAACCTGTGCGATTTCGTCAAGGACGTTGAGTTTGACAAAATGGGCTGCTTTACATTTTCTCCCGAGGAGGGAACACCCGCTTTTGATATGGAAAACCAGGTTGACGGGGACGTTAAAAAACACCGCGCAGAGCTTCTTATGGAGCTTCAGTACGGCATAACCGAAAACAGCAATAAGAAAAGAGTCGGCAACACTTACAAAGTAATTATTGATTCTGTTGACGGCGAGGAATACACGGGGCGTTCTTACCTTGATTCACCCGAAATTGACAGCGGAATTATTTTTACATCTGAAAAAAAGCATTCCGTCGGTGAATTTGTTAATGTTCTCATTACCGATTTTGACGGATATGATTTGATAGGCGAGGTGGTACAATGAATCTGCCTAATAAAATAACGGTTTTCAGGTTTATCTGCATTCCGTTTCTGCTTGCCGCGGCGCTGATTGAGTTTAAATATCACTGGAGCGTAACGTTTATTATTTATCTTGTCGGCTGTATAAGCGATAAGCTCGACGGCTCAATTGCAAGAAAATATAATCTTGTAACTGATTTCGGAAAGCTGTTTGACCCGCTTGCCGATAAAGCCTTTATGCTCGCCTCGTTTCTTATTCTTATTAATCTCGGCTGGCATACTGAGCTTGTTATTATGCTTATGATGCTGAGAGAATTTCTTGTTGCGGGCGTAAGAATGGCGGCGTCCGTTGAGGGTGAAACAATTCCTGCAAATATTTTCGGAAAGCTTAAAACGCTACTGCAGATGGTAACTGCGGGAGTGGCGTTCTTCATCCTTGCAATTATAGAAAAGAAATATGAGGTCACGATTACGGCAAAGGGCTTCAATCCTCCGCAGTATCTTGAAATCTATGCAACAATCGCTTTCTGGCTTACGGGTATTGTTACGTTCATAAGCGGCATTAAATATCTTAAGGACGGCTGGCATTTAATTAAAACAAAATAATTGTTGCAATTTTTTTCAGATTGTATATAATGTATATAAAGACAAAATGCTTTGATTAGGAAAAGTAGTCTGATATTCTTATTTCAGAGAGCGGATGGCAGCTGAAAATCCGTATAAGAAATCCGATGAAATGCGCCTATGAGCTTTCTGCAGGAAATGGCAGAACGGTTTGCTCCGTTATCGGCAAGGGCTGTTTTGGCAGCTTGAGTATAAATCAGAGTGGAACCGCAGTATAACTATTGCCTCTGTCGAGAAATCGGCAGAGGTATTTTTAATGGGGTGATTGATATAGGATGGTTTAAAGATTATAAGGAGAGCATTAACGCTTTTATTGAGCATGACCCTGCAGCTCACAGCGCTATAGAGATTGTTCTTTTGTATCCCGGCTTTAAGGCGCTTCAGGCGCATAAGAGAGCAAAGTGGTTTTTAAATCATAATATGCCTTTTATAGCAAGAGCAATAAGTCAGCGCGCAGCTCATAAAACGGGAATAGAGATTCATCCGGGTGCTACAATCGGAAAGCGCGTGTGCATTGACCACGGAAGCGGAATCGTTATCGGTGAGACAACGGAAATCGGCGACGACTGTATGATTTATCAGGGTGTAACCCTCGGAGGTACGGGAAAGGAAACCGGCAAGAGACACCCGACTCTTGAAAGAGGAGTTATGGTAGGCTCGGGAGCAAAGGTGCTCGGACCCATCACAATCGGTGAAAACTCAAAGGTTGCCGCAGGCGCGGTAGTAGTTAAGGACGTTGAACCTAACTGTACAGTAGTCGGCGTGCCCGGGCGCGTTGTTAAGATTGACGGAGCACGGATTGACGACCTTGACCAGGTTAATTTCCCGGACCCTGTTATGAACGCTATTACTGCAAACGCAAAGCTTATTGACGAGCTTAAGGAAGAGATTAATAAATTGGAGGCAAAGAAAAGTGAAAATATTGAATACATTATCTAGGAGAAAAGAGGAATTTGTTCCCGTAGATGAAAATGAGGTAAAAATCTATGCGTGCGGTCCAACCGTATATAACTATATTCATATCGGAAACGCGCGTCCTCTCTGCGTTTTTGATGTTCTCAGAAGATATTTTGAGTACCGCGGCTACAACGTTAAGTTCGTTCAGAATTTTACAGATGTTGACGATAAAATTATCAAGCGCGCAAACGAGGAGGGAATAACATCTCAGGAGGTTGCCGAAAAGTATATTAACGAGTTCTGGACTGACGCACACGGCCTCAATTTCAAGGATGCAACAGTTCATCCTAAGGCAACGGAAAACATCGATGAGATTATTGATATTATCAAAACTCTTGAAGAAAAGGGTTATGCCTATGCCGTTGACGGAGACGTTTATTACAGAGCGCTTAAGTTTGACGGCTACGGAAAGCTTTCACATCAGCCGATTGACGATTTGCAGAGCGGCGCGAGAATTGCAGTAGGGGAGAAGAAGGAAAATCCGCTTGACTTTGCGCTCTGGAAGGCGGCAAAGGAAGGCGAGCCTTACTGGGAATCACCTTGGGGCAAGGGCAGACCCGGCTGGCATATAGAATGCTCAGCAATGAACAGAAAGTATCTCGGCAAAACCATTGATATTCACTGCGGCGGCCAGGATTTAATCTTCCCGCACCACGAAAACGAGATTGCTCAGTCTGAGGCGGCAAACGACGCTCCGTTTGCAAAATACTGGATGCACAACGGCTATATCAACGTTGATAATGTTAAGATGTCAAAATCACTCGGCAACTTTAAAACAGTAAGGGAAATTGCGGACGTTTACGGATACGAGGTAATCAGATATTTCCTT
>CAMOWP010000157.1 GCA_946628455.1 uncultured Clostridia bacterium
AACAACATAGCCTTCGCTGCCCTCGCCCCAGCCGAAAATCTTTCTGCGCTGAGTGTGCTTTGCGGCGTCAACCATATCCGCAACAACTGCGGAAGCGGTCGGGAGCTTGCCTGCGCCGGGACCGTAAAAGCAAACGTCGCCTACAGCGTCTCCCCTGACGAGGATTGCGTTGAACACGCCGTTAACGCTTGCGAGCTGAGAGCCGTTGAAAACAACCGCGGGGCTTACAAATGCTGCGATTGAATCCTCATCAAAATACCTGATAATGCCGAGGAGCTTGATAACTCCGCCGACAGACGAGATATACGAAACGTCCTCAAGAGTTATGTTTGTTATACCCTCGCACTCAACCTGGTTGGGATAAACGTGCTTTCCGAAAGCAAGAGAAGCGAGAATGCAGACCTTTCTGCAGGCGTCGAAGCCTTCAATATCGGCGGTCGGGTCCTTTTCGGCATAGCCGTTATCCTGAGCGAGCTTAAGCGCGTCGGCAAAGGTCATTCCGTCCTCAATCATTCTGGTGAGAATAAAGTTTGTCGTTCCGTTTAAAATGCCCGCAATGCCTTCAATATTGTTTGCGGCGAGGCACTGGTCCATAGGCCTTATAATCGGGATTCCGCCGCCTACGGAAGCCTCAAAAAGATAGTTAACTCCGTTTTCCCTGGCAGCCTCAAGAAGCTCAAGCCCTTTCTGAGCAACAAGCTCCTTATTTGAGGTTACAACGCTTTTGCCTGTCTTAATCAGCTTCATTGTAAAATCATATGCGGGGTTAACGCCGCCCATTGTTTCGGCAACAACCTTAACCTCAGCGTCGTTTAATATATCGTTGAAATCCTTTGTGAAAAGCGCTTCGTGAGGGTCGTTCGGGAAATCGCGCAAATCAAGAATATGCGCAACCTCAAGAACATCGCCGTCAGTACGCTTTTTTATCACCTTTTCGTGAGATTCAATTACCTCGACTACGCCTGAACCTACCGTTCCGTAGCCCATTACCGCTACCTTCATATATTTTACCTTTCCTTTATGTTGGAGACGGCCTCAGCGGACTGAACGCCGTCTGTTCTTTTAATTTTTTCAATCAGCTCCTCAGAGGTAACTGCAAGGTTAGTTGTTCTTACCGTTATCGTTACCCCTGCCGAGCCGTTAACGGGCACGCTCTGATTAACGCTTAAAACATTTGCGCCCGCAAGATAAAGCTCGTTCATAACCGAGGATAAAACTCCCGCGTTATCCTCAAGCCTTGCGCTTAAGGTCAGGGAATCGTCCGAGTTTTCATAGTATTCGAAAACCTTATCCTTATATTTATAATATGCGCTGCGCGAAATTCCTGCCATTTTAACGGCGGCTGAAACGGAGCCCGCCTCGCCCGAAAGAAGAAGCGTTTTTGCTTCAATAACCTTTTTATATACATCAGGCAGAATTGACGCGTCTATAAGCAGATAATTTACTTTGCTCAAGCTGTACACCACCCAAGGACAGTTGTATTGCTGTGAAAAACACTTTTTATATATTAACATTATTAATTATCATTTACAAGAGTAATTTTGAATTTTTAGTAAAAAATGTTCAAAGATAAATAATTTTTCTTGCAGTTTAGTATATATTGCATTAAAATAATAGAGTAAATTGAATTCGAAGCGAATCATAATTACGGAGGCATAAAATGAACCCCAAAGTTGAAAAAAGAAGAGAATTCTTAATAAATCTTGCTTTCCTCGGCGTGGCGCTTGCGCTGGTTTACGTATTTTTTAAGTATCTGTTCTGGGTGACGGCGCCGTTTCTTTTAACGTTTTTCTTCGCCGTTCTGCTTCAGAAGCCAATCAGAAAGCTTGATAAAAAAACGAACGGAAAATTCCACACAATGTGGTCAATCCTGCTTATTGTGCTTGTTATAATAATAGTTCTTATTCCGTTTGTAATTATCATTTCACAGGTAATTTCAAGGGTGAGCGGGCTGATAAAATACCTGACGGAGCAGCTGCAGGATATCCCCACCTTCCTTGCAACGCTTGAAAAGGAAATACTCAACATTGCAAAGTTCCTTCCCGACAGCCTTTACACTCCGTTTGCCAACACTGTTTCCGACACGTTTTCAAAGCTGATTGACGATTTTGACTTATCCTCGCTCGGGCTTAATATGTCAACAATCAAAAACGGCGTAACAAGCGGCATTTCAGGCGTTATGGGAGTTATGAAAAACGTGCCTTCAATTATAATCGGGCTTGTTATCGGGCTTATCGCGTGGATATTCTTTACAAAGGATTATAACAGAATAGTTAATTTCATCCAGCTTCAACTTCCTGAAAACAAAAAGAATATTCTTTTTGAAATCAAGCAGGTGTTCTCAAAAACTATCCTCAAAATGGTAAGAGCATACGGTATCATTATGCTTATAACCTTCGGCGAGCTGTTCCTCGGCTTCTCAATTCTTACGCTGCTTAAGATTATGAACAACCCGAACTATGTCTGGATAGCCGTTGTTATTGCAATATTTGATATTCTTCCGATTGCGGGCTCCGGCGGAATACTTATTCCGTGGGCGCTTATATCCCTTGTGCTCGGCAAGGTTCCGCAGGCAATCGGGCTTATAGTAATTTACGTTATTATCACGTTTTTACGCCAGTATATCGAGCCGAAAATAGTCGGCGATTCGCTCGGCGTTCACCCGCTTATCACGCTTATGGGTCTTTATTTCGGCCTCAAGCTGTTCGGCTTCCTCGGTATGTTTATCGTTCCACTTACAGTTATGACCTTAAAGGCGTTTAACGACACGGGCAGAATCCATCTGTGGACCCCGCCTGAAAGGATAGAAAATGAAAAAGATAAATAAATTCAATATCTTATGGTGGATAATGACGGGCGCGTATCTCGTCTGGATGCTCGACTTTATGAGGTGGGATACCTACACGGTTGCAAACACACTGCTTGAAAAGCCAATGTATTCCTCCCCTGCTGTATTCTATTTATGGATAGTTATTTCAGCGGTGCTGTTCGTATTCTACCCCGTTTTTATCGACAAGATTTACTTTGCAAATCAGCTTACAAAGGCTCACAAAATTTTTAATATTATAACGCTTGTATCGGGCTGCGCCTTTGTTACGGCATACGGCTTTCTTATGGACCCGATTAAGTACACCGCTTCAATGATGGGGCTGTACTACCCGTGGCTCTTTAAGCTGTGGTGCGTGTTCTCAGGAATTTCAATTTTCACCAACACGCTTTATATGTACCGCAAAAATAATTACGAAAACAGCGCGGGAATTATCTGCGCTTCAATCGGCTGCGCGGCGCTTTTCGTAACCGTTAACGTGCCCTCGGCAGGCGAGGATTTAGTTATGACTCTTCAGTGCCTTTCGCACTGGTCAACGGCGCTTATCTTCGCAGTGCTCGGCGCGGCGGGAGTTGTAATCTTCCTCGTTCACAAATGCAGGGAGAAGGAAAAGAAATACATAATAATGACCGCAATCTTCGTCGGTATCCTCGCGCTGATGCTCGTTCTTCTTGTAGCAGTCGGCAAGAGCGCATTAATAGAAAACCTGCCTATGTGGGCGGCGTACATTGTCCTTTTCATAGTAAATTTCACAAATCTTATGGAAGAAAAGCAAAAGGTTTAAAGCATATTATAAGATTCCGTTACAGCACCCGTAACAAATAATGTATTATAAAAAAGTATGAGCACGGTAGTTTTACCGTGCTCAATTTTTTTATTTTGTTTTAACTGTTTTCTTTGCGCTCCATGAGGAGTAAACCTTTTTACCGTTTATCGTTTTGTATGCACAAATTTGTACGTAGTAAGTTTTCTTTGCTTTGAGTTTACTTACTTTCTTACTTGTGGCTGTTTTTTTAACGTTTACGGTTTTTGAAGATTTCATATTCTTCTTCAACGAATATCTTATTTGATATCCTTCAATATAGTCTATTTTTTTCCATTTAGTAGTAAACGCCTTTCTTCTTCTTGTAATCTTACTCAGTTTAGGTGACTTGATTT
>CAMOWP010000158.1 GCA_946628455.1 uncultured Clostridia bacterium
TATTCATTAATAAGAGAAAGAATTTCATCGTTATTTTTGTTTGAAAGAACGATGTCTGCCTCAATAAGCTCTTTTGCTTCCTCGGGGAATGCCTGCGGCATACAGCCTGTAAGAATAACTGTTGACGAGGGATGCTTTCTTTTGAATTTTCTTATATTCTGTCTTGTTTTCCGGTCTGCAGTAGCTGTAACGGTGCAGGAGTTAACAATATAATAATCCGCTTCCTCCTTAGGTGAAACAATTTCAAAGCCTGCGTTTTTAAGCAGCTCGGATATATATTCGGTTTCATATTGATTGACCTTGCAGCCAAGAGTATAAAAAGCAGCCTTCATCTGTTTTCTCCTTAGAATAATTATCCGTATTATATCAAATAATTATCATTTTTACAACTGTTAATGAATAATATTAAGCGGTGATATATATGAAAAAAGGATTAATATTAATTATTTCGTTTCTCTATGCGTTTCTTCTGCCTCTTAATGCCGCGGCTCAGGATAATAATAAAAATGATAATTCGCTTGATTTTGTTGACGCAAAATCAGCAGTTCTTATGAATCTTAAAACAGGCGACGTTCTTTACGCTGAAAATGAAACTGAGCATTTATCGCCCGCGTCGGTAACAAAAATTATGACTATTCTTCTTATATGCGAGGCGCTTGATTCCGGCAAAATTAAGCTTGAGGATAAGGTAACTGCTTCCGACGAGGCGGTTTCAATGGGCGGCTCGCAGATATGGCTTGAAAAAGGGGAGACGATGACCGTTGACGAGCTGCTAAAAGCGGTGATTATTGCAAGCGCAAACGACGCCTGCACGGCGCTTGCAGAGTACGTAGGCGGCTCAACAACTCAGTTTGTTTCAATGATGAATGAAAGAGCAGCGGAGCTCGGCTGTGAAAACACAAATTTTGAAAACTGCAACGGGCTTGACGACACGGTTAAGAATCACTATTCCTGCGCGCTTGACCTTGCTTTGATTTCACGCGAGGTTATGAAGCACAGCCTTGTTGAAAAATACACAACTGTATGGCTTGATTCCTTAAGAGGAGGAAAAACTGAGCTGAATAATACCAACAAGCTTGTCAACACTTATAACGGAATAACGGGGCTTAAAACAGGAACAACATCTAACGCGGGATTTTGTATCTCAGCAACGGCAAAGCGTGATAATATGGAGCTTGTAAGCGTTGTGCTCGGCTCTGAAACGAGCGACAAGCGCTTTGACACTGCCGCACAGCTGCTTGACTGGGGCTTTGCAAATTATAAAACAGTTAAGGCGGAGCCTGACGAAAGTAAAATCATAAACGTCAAGGTAAAGGGCGGAGACGTTAAAACAGTAAAACCGATAATTTCAGGAGATACTGAAATAACCGTAAACAAAAAGGACGAAAGCTTTTCATATAACTACAATATTCACAAGCAGGTTGAGGCTCCGATTTCAAAAGGCGACAGCCTCGGGCATATCGATATAATAGGTGAAAGCGGACTGCTTAAAAGCATTGAGGTTGTATCTCCGATTGATATATCAAAAACCTCCCTGCAGCATATATTAAAGACTTTAATAATAAATATTTAATTAATAGTTGATTTTTTTTTCGATATGTAGTATAATTCATTCAATAATTTTGGAATTTAACACAAAAGAGGACTAATTATGTTAAAGTTTAACAACCAGTTTGTAAATTCCTTCATTAACAAGGAAGATTTTGAAAATATGCTTCACAGAGCTGACGCAGCTTATGATGTGTTAATGAGTAAATCGGGCGAGGGCAACGATAAGCTCGGATGGCTCAGCCTCCCCGAGGACTATGACAAATCTGAATTTGAAGAGATTAAAAAGTCTGCCGAATATATAAAGAGCAATGCGGACGTTCTTATTGTAATCGGCATCGGCGGCTCATATCTCGGCGCAAGAGCCGTTATTGAAGCGCTTAAATCATCAAATTATAATTTGCTTGAGAAGGACACTCCTCAGATATATTTTATAGGCAATTCGCTCAGCCCTTCGTCTCTTAACGAAATAATTGAGCTTTGTAAGGATAAGGACATTGCGGTTAACGTTATTTCTAAGAGCGGCACAACAACCGAGCCTGCAATCGCTTTCCGCATTTTCAGAGAGCTTGTAAATTCAAAGTACAGCAAGGAAGAGGCAGCAAAAAGAATTTTCTGCACAACCGATAAGAATAAGGGAACGCTCAAGGAGCTTGCAGACAGAGAGGGCTATAAGACCTTCGTTGTTCCTGACGACGTTGGCGGAAGATATTCAGTCCTGACTGCCGTAGGTCTTCTTCCTGTCGCAGTTGCAGGAATTGATATTGATTCCCTTATGGGAGGCGCTTATAAAGCTCTCAGCGATATTAACGTAAATAAATCAGAGCTTGGCGAGGTACTCAACTACGTTGCGGTCAGAAACTGCTTCTACGAGATGGGCAAGAGGCTTGAATGCTTTGTTTCATATGAGCCGAGAATGGCAATGTTTAACGAGTGGCTGAAGCAGCTCTTCGGCGAGAGTGAAGGCAAGGACGGCAAGGGTCTTTTCCCGGTATCAACCGTTTTTTCAACAGACCTTCACTCCCTCGGCCAGTATATCCAGGAGAGCGGCAGCAGCCTTATGTTTGAAACTGTTGTCAAGTTTAATGAATTTGACAGCGACAGAGAGATAGGCGCTGAGGAAGGCAACCTTGACGGTCTTAATTTCCTCGCAGGCGAAAAGCTCAGCGTTGTTAATGAAAAGGCAAGGCTCGGAACTCTTCTCGCTCACACTGAGGGCGGAGTAGGCAACCTTGTTGTTGAGGTTGAAAGGCTTGACGAACAGCATCTCGGTTATCTGATCTATTATTATGAAACCGTTTGCGCGGTGTCAGGCTATGTGCTCGGAGTTAACCCGTTTAACCAGCCCGGAGTAGAAAGCTATAAAAAGAATATGTTCGCGCTTTTAGGCAAGCCCGGATATGAGAGTGAAAAAGAAAGGCTTGAAAAACAACTGGGTTTATGATACACTATGTATACAGATTAAGCATCTGAAAAGTAACCCGTTATGGAGGAATTATAATGATTAAAGTAATTATCGGTAACAAAGGCCATGGAAAAACTAAGAGACTCATTGAGCTCGTTAATTCATGTACTGAGGTTTCTGACGGAAACGTTGTTTGCGTTGAAAAGGAGCCCAAGCTCACTTATGACGTATCCTCAAGAGCCCGCCTTCTTGAAACTGATACATATGCAATTAAAGGACATAAGGCTTTTTACGGATATCTTGCAGGAATCTGCGCAGGTAACTACGACGTAACCGATATTCTTGTTGACGCAACATTCAAAATTGTCGGCAGGGAGTATGACAAGCTTATTCAGTTTTTTGATATGCTTTCAGACCTCAGCGAGGCAACGGACGTTAATTTCTATTTCACACTCAGCTGTGATAAAGAGGATTTACCTGTTGAGGTATTTGATTACTGCGAAGAGGTTTAAACTCAATATTTTCAGGAGCTGTTAAATGCAGCTCCTTTTTTGTTGTATTTTCTTATTTTTCGTTACTTATAAACAGAGACGTTAAACATTTTGTTTATAAGGAGTAAAATTATGAAAATACTTATCAGAGGAGCCGTTAATCCGCTTGAAGCCGTTGAGCCGACAAGATTTATTATCAATAATATGACGGGCGGAAATATCGGAAATATGCTCTTTTTAAGCAGCGTTGCAAAAACGCTTATGACAGATGATGAAACAGCTATTGATTATATCAGCGTCAGAAAAAGAAAGATTGACGATGAATATATTGAGTACGTAAATCAGACTTACGATTTCTTTCTCATTCCGCTTGCAAACGCTTTCAAAATGAAAGGTCACGATGAGCAGCTTCTGATTGCGGATTTCGTTAATAAGCTTAAGATTCCTTGCTGCATTATCGGCGTTGGTATTCAGCAGATGCTATACGATAAGCAGGAT
>CAMOWP010000159.1 GCA_946628455.1 uncultured Clostridia bacterium
GGCGAAGCCTTGGGTCGCCAAGCCAGGCAGATTGCGAAGCAGTATGCCGTCCCTTCCGGCGGTCGGAAGAGACTCGAACCCTGAGAGGGTCTGAGCGTTAAGAAAACAGTACGGTGTACTGTTTTTAGCGAGGAGCGGCGCAGGCGGGTACCGAAGGCGAAGCCTTGGGTCGCCAAGCCAGGCAGATTGCGAAGCAGTATGCCGTCCCTTTCGGTGGTCGGAAGAGTCGAGAACACTGAGAAAGTCTGAGCGTTAAGAAAACTGTCCAGAGATGAGTTAGCTTCTCAACGTATTCTGAATTTTCTTGAAGAACTTAATCGATAAATAAATATTCAAAAGTAAAATCTCCGCTTTTTAAAGCGGAGATTTTTTAGTCTATTTCAGCGAATTGCTGTTAATCGGGAAGGTGAAATAAGTGTCGGGATAAGGCTCGTTTTTAAGTGTGAAATGCCACCATTCCTCAACGAGAGGCTTGAAGCCGTGCTTTAGCATAACCTCTCTTAAAAGTATACACATAAAGCCCGTTCTGTCCTTGCCCTCTGTGCAGTGGATGAGATACGGCCCGTCGTTTTCGGCAATAGCCGCAACCCCCTTAGCCGCCTTCTGTCTGAATTCGTCAGAGGCAAAATTCATATTCATAGCAAGCGCAAGCACCTGCTTGTTTTTGTAAAGCGAAAGAAAATAATCGCAGCCAAAGCCGTCCCCGGAAATATATCCGTTTATCTTTTTTCATCGTCAGCAAGATTAATGATATACTTAACCCCTGCCTTCTCAATCAAAGCGTTAACGAAGGTAGCTCTGTTGTGCTGGTTATCGCAGGGCGCAGCCGAAAAGCGCCGAAGCAATAAATAGTAATGAAAGTGCGAGCAAAATAAGCTTTACCGTAATCCTTTTCATTTTAATTCCTCCGTGTGTTTTGATTTATGCTTTTATTATAACATACACTTACCGATTAATGTTAGACATATTTAATATTTACAAAAATAAAAAACGGCTTGTGCCGTTTTATCTGTTCCGGAAATGCTTTTTCTTTTCTGCGGTGTCGGATGAAACCGAAATAAGCTTGTAGCCCGTTTCATCAATAGCAGCCCTGAGCGCCGCCTCGTCAATTTCACCGTCATAAATAAAAGTAGTAAGTCCTTTTGAATGCGAGGAGGAAACCTTCTTAGCGTCAGGGACAGCCCTTCTCACCGTGTCGTTAATGTGCGCCTCGCACATACCGCACATCATACCGTCAATTTTAAGTGTGTACTTTTTCATAGCTTTGCCTTTCCTATATGTCAGCGCGGCTAACTTATATCTGCAATACAGAATAGGTTAGGAATAAAAAATGGAATAAGGAATAGGGGATAAGATGTGTTAGCAAACGCTAACCAAAATGGCAATTAATAAGTTAGCCGCCGCTAACTGTGTATATAATATCACAAGTTTTCACGTTTGTCAACAGTTATTTTTAAAAAAATTAAACGACCCGTGCGAGCCGTTTATGCATTGAGAAAATTCAGATGCCTGTTGTTAATTTTAGTAATCAGCGCGGAGAGCGCGAAAGTCGTTATGCAAACAAGAAAATAAACCGTAAGCAATTCTTTGATTTGCTGATAATAAAGCGCCATAAAAAACGGATGAATATAGTATGTAAACGAGGCGGCGTTTCTTAGATACCTTGCCTGAGCCGAAAGCCGCGGCAGGGGATTCTTCAAAAGCGCAAGAAAGATAAACAGTAAAAGCGGATAAAGTGCAAAATTGTAAAGATTATTAGTGCCTGTTTCAAGCTTTGAAACGGCGATTTTTTCCGCAATAAATACTCCGTAAAGAGCAATGCTCAACCTGATGTAAAAAGCGCTGTTTCGCCTTGTGAGATGCTTTTCAAAGGTGTGGATAATGCTCCCGAGCGTAACAAAACTCAGCCCGAAAACGCACATCCTGTGAAATACGGTAAACGCCTCCTGATTTGCGTAAAGCCTGTTCAGAATCGGAATGCCCTCGCCGAGCGTTCTGTAAGAAAAGCCGAGGCAGGCAACTGCAAAAAGCAGAATGCTTAAAGCATAAAGCAGCCTTTCCAGCTTAAGCCTGTTAAACAGAGTCAGAACGCTTATTGCAACTATAAGCGAGGGGATAAACCAAAGGTGCTCCGACACGCCCTTGTAAAGATAACCCTTAACGATATTGATTGCAATTTCCTTCGGCGGCATTTCTGCCTTCAGCTTGTTTTTTACATAGAACACTGCGTAAAATGTGCTCCAGAAAAGGTAAACCTCAAGCAGCTTTAAAACGTACGCCTTGTAAGGCTTTTTGCCCGAATAAAGCTTTTTTGAATAGAAATAACCAGATGTAACGAAGAAAAAGGGAACTCCTATTCTCGTAACGTAATCCGTGAACAGCTGATTGTACTGTGCGCCGAACTGCATAAACGGGTGAACGTGAATTGCAACTATAAGCAAAGCGCAGAAAAACCTGAATAAATCTATTGAATTGTTTCTTTTATTTAATGCTTTATCCATAATAATAAAACGCGGGGAGGGTCAGCGCCCTCCCCATAATTCTTATTGCTCCGAATAATGGTGCGCCTGCTCCAAAAGCATATCCTTAACCTTCATAAGTCTTGCTTTTGAGGAACGGTCATTCTCCTCAAGCTTCATTGAAATATACTTGATAGTTTCCGTATATCTCGGAATCAGAACGTGCTCAAGCGAGTTAACGCGCCTTCTTGTTTTTTCAATTTCAGCGCTCATCATCTCGCACGATTTCTCAATTTCGGCAAGCCTGATTAAATCCTGCGCGGTGTCGTTCAAAGCGGCAACGGCGCTGTCAAGCTCAAAGGAGGTATACGCAAAGCCGTAAGGATAATCGCAAGCCGTATCCTCGCTTCTTGTTGCGGTGGTAAAAACGGGAACGTTAACGCTCATAATGTTTTTGCTGTCAACCTTAGCGTACATTTTCTGCTTCGTTGTGATAAGCGATTCGTCAAGCATTTCGCTGCTCATCAGCGCGCCCGCGCTTGCAAAGCCTGCGTTGCAGAGCCTGAGCTTTTCCTCAATCTGCTTTCTCAGCTCCATATCCTGCTTTACAAGCTCTAAAAACTGGCGCATTAATTCGTCGCGCTTATCCTTAAGCATTTTATGACCTCTCAGCGCAGTATTCAGTTGTTTCTTCAGCTTCTGAAGCTGCATCCTCGTGGGATTTACATTCATTACTGCCATAAACTGCCTCTTAATTACTTATCTGTTTCGTAGTATTTATCAAGCATATCGTCCTTGATTCTCTTGAGCTCGCTTCGCGGAAGAATTCTCAGAAGCTCCCAGCCGATGTCAAGAGTTTCCTCAATCGGTCTGTTAGCCGCGTAACCCTGAGAAACGTATTCCTTCTCAAAGCGGTCTGCAAACTCTGCGTAAAGCTTATCCGTTTCCGTCAGCGCAGCCTCGCCGAGGATTACCATGAGCTCCTTAGCGTCCTTGCCCCTTGCATAAGCGGCAAAGAGCTGGTTCATTGAAGCGGCGTGGTCCTCTCTCGTTCTGCCCTCGCCGATACCCTTATCCTTAAGACGTGAAAGGGAGGGGAGAACGTCAACGGGAGGCGTAACGCCCTTTCTGTAAAGCTCACGTGAAAGAATAATTTGTCCCTCGGTGATGTATCCCGTAAGGTCCGGAATCGGGTGAGTCTTGTCATCCTCAGGCATAGAAAGAATCGGTATAAGAGTAATTGAGCCGTCCTTGCCCTTGATTCTTCCCGCTCTCTCATAGAGGTTTGCAAGGTCTGTATACATATAACCGGGGTAGCCTCGTCTGCCGGGCACCTCTTTACGCGCCGCAGAAACCTCACGAAGCGCGTCTGCGTAGTTTGTGATGTCCGTCATTATAACAAGAACGTGCATATTGAGCTCAAACGCAAGGTATTCAGCGCAGGTGAGCGCAACACGCGGAGAAGCGATTCTTTCA
>CAMOWP010000160.1 GCA_946628455.1 uncultured Clostridia bacterium
ACAGCCGAAACTGCAAAAGCAATAATTAATGCCTTTACCGCGCCGAAAACGAACCCGAGCGCCTTATCTGTTTTCCTGAGCTTGCCCGCGCCGCCCTGCTGCATTTCCTTCTTCTTCATACGCTTTTTAACTATCATAAGAATTATTCCCGTTAAGCCGAAGAAGATTATCATAACTCCTAGGAACAGAGCTATTTTTATAAGCAGCATTGCTACGGGCTCGAAAATATTAGTCAGAATTGACTGGGCGATATCGCCTTATGAAATATCAATGCTCTTTGTGTCAATAAGCTTTGACACCACGGGCGGCAGCCCCTTGACGTACTCGTTAAGATTGTTAATAGTTTCGTCAAGATTATTAGACACCGCTATTTTTTCATTGATAATATCCAGGCATCTCTGCTTTACGTAATTATCGTAAACGTACTGCGAGCAATGGCTGCTCGTATAAAAGCACAAGAACATTCCGAAGGAATATCTTACGAAATTTGCAACGCCGAGGGCGATGCCGCGCTTCCAGCCGAGCGACGCCAGAATAATAATCAGCAGCACAATTCCGACGTCAAAGGCGTTTACTGTGTAATTGAAAATTGTCATTTAAAATTTGCCTCCTGAGATAACCGCTTTATTGCTCAATAACGTCAATCTGCTGCCCTCTTGAAATAAATACTCTTGAGGAGAGCTTATATGCGTTTGTTACGCCGTCGTCACACTTGAACGTACCCTTTTCATCTCCGCCTGAAAGTGTGTAAATTTTAATGCAGTCTCCAAAGAGAACGCATATTTCATTATTGACGGAGGTTACGGATTTCGGGCGCTTTGAAAGCTCAACGCTCTTTCTTGCCTTTCCCGAGGTTGAAACGCTTACAAGATGATTTTCATTTGCTGATGAATATTCGGAATAAACGTAAAGCAGCTCGTTATCCTTAGTATAGCCGTAGCAAACGGTGTTTGCGCTTCCCTGCTTAAAAGCCTCCTTCTGCTTTTTCTGATTCTGAACTGTGTAAACGCAGTTATCGCCTACAAAGTATAAATCGGAGCCGCAGTATTTAAGGTCAAGCGCGTTTGTTCCGGGGTACTCAACCGAGGCTCTCTCGCCCTCGTCGCCTACATTGATTGTATAAACCGTTGTTACAAGCTTTGCGTCCTTTGTATTTACCGCCGCATAAGCGCAGCGCTTGCCCGTTGAATCAATCGCAACGTCAACAACGTAGCCGGCGTTAACCTCATGACGCATAATTTCCTTCATCGTGCTGTTTAAAACGCGGACTGTTGACTTGCTCTCGTCAGAAGCGGTTGCATAAATCACAGCGCCGGAGCCTGAAACGTCCGCAGTGAGGATTGGAGAATCAACAGTGCTCTCAAACTCCTTATTCTTAAGGTTATCAAGCCTGATTCTTGTTGAGCCCTGGTCATATATGCAGAAATAATTTCCCGCAGTGCAGATAACGGGATTTGCGTAGCCGTGGTTAAAACGGTAAATCTCCTTAGCGTTTTTTGCGTCAAGTACGGTGCATGAGGAGTCCGTAAGAATGTTGAGCATATCGCCCTGATAGTTGAGCTTTACGCCTGCCGAGGAATCAAGGTTATAAGGGAAAGCAGTCATTTCAACGTCCTCTGTAACGTTGATTTTTCCGTTTTCATCAATATATTTATCTTTAATTGAATTGAAATCAACCTCAACGACCTTCATAACAATCAGAACAGCCGCAACGAGAATGATTATTCCCCAGCCGATACGCTGCATTTTCTGCTGCTTGTTTCTTTTTTTGGTTTTTCGTTCGTTTTCTCTCTGATTACCTGCCATAATTCTCTCCGAAATAGTATCAGTAATTCACTTTATAAAGATACAGACCCTGAGGGGGCGCAGTTTTGCCCGCTCTTTTTCTGTTTTTTGAAATAATTATATCCCTGAGCTCGCCCTCTTTGATTTTTCCTTCGTTGATAAAGAGGAGCGTGCCTACCATGATTCTTACCATATTGTAAAGAAAGCCGTCTGCTTCAAATTCAAAATATACGCAGTCGCCCTCGCGGCTCACCTCTGCGCTGTATACAGTTCTTACCGTATCCTCAACGTCGCTTTTAGCGGAGCAGAAGCCGGAATAATCGTAAGTTCCGATAAACGCTTTTGCCTCCCTGTTGAGCTTCTCTTCATCGAGCTTCCAACGGTAGTGATAAGCGTAATTTCTGAGAAACGGGTCTCTTATTTTACCGTTGTAGATTATGTAGCGGTAGCGCTTTGATTTGCAGCTGTAGCGGGGGTGAAAATCAGAAGCCACCTCCCTGCAGCTTATCGCCGCTATGTCATCGGGTAAATATGTATTAAGCGCAAGCACGGCGTTTTCAGGCGCAATGCTCATATCCGTATCAACACTGACGCAATATTCCTCAGCGTGAACGCCGCTGTCAGTCCTTGAACAGCCCTTGACGTCAAGCCTTTTGAGAAATACCTTTTCAACAGCGTCCTGAAATTTTTCCTGAACGGTAAGAGCGTTATCCTGAACCTGCCAGCCATGGTACGCGCTGCCGTCATATTTAATTGTAAAAAGCAGTCTTTTCATATGTCAGCCTTCAGCATAATTCTCATTACAATAATTCCTGCAATGTATAAAACGGTTACAGTAAGCGCCGCGTAATCGCGCCCTGCAAGGTGCATTGCGTTCATTTTTGTTCTTCCCTCTCCGCCTCTGTAGCAGCGGCAGTCCATTGCATAGGCAAGCTCCTTTGCCCGCCTGAACGAGGAGACAAAAAGCGGGATAAGAACGGGTACGAGAGCCTTAACTCTTTTAAGCGGCCCGCCGCTATCCATATCAGCGCCCCTTGATTTCTGGGCGGACATAATTTTGTCCACCTCCTCAACGAGAGTCGGTATAAACCTCAGCGCGATAGTCATAGTCATCGCGAAGGAATGAACGTCAAGCTTAAAGACGGTGTGAAGCGGCTTTAAAAGCGATTCAATAGCGTCGGTAAGCCTTGTAGGCGTTGTTGTGTAAGTTAGCATTAAGCCGATTAAAACGAGGAGCAGAACGCGAAATGCCATAAAGATTGCGTTATTGATTCCGTCCTCTGTTATTTTGAAAACCCAGAGCTGATAAATCGGCTCGCCCGTTCCGTAAAACAGATTGAGAACGGCGGTTATAAAAACAATTATAATTATTGGCTTTATGCCTTTTAAAATAACCTTCAGATTCAGCCTTGACAAAAGCACAATCAAAAGCGTAAAGACGAAGCATACGCCGAGCGCGATATAGCTTTTGCAAAGGAACACGCAGACCATAAGAAGAAAAGTGAGAACTATTTTCATCCTCGGGTCAATTTTATGTATTACCGAATTGCCGGGATAATACTGGCCAATAGTTACACCGGAGAGCATTACAGCACCTCCTTTTTCATTTTAAGGCGGCGGAATTCCTCAGCGGCTGCCTCAACGGTATAAATATCCGTTTTGCAGTCTATACCAAGCTTTCTCAGCCTTAAGAAAACGTCAGTTATTTCGGGAACGTTGAGCCCCATTTTTTTGAGCTCCTCGCCGCGGGAGTAAACCTCGTTAACAGTTCCGAACATTGCGGCTGTTCCTTTGTTGAGCACTAAAACTCTGTCTGCAATTTTAGCAACGTCCTCCATAGAGTGAGAGACGAAGATAACAGTATTCCCCTCGATTCGCTGATAATCCTTGATAAGATTTAAAATCGTTTCCCTGCCCTTTGGGTCAAGCCCTGCGCAGGGCTCGTCAAGAATCAGCACCTCGGGTTTCATTGCGATAATCGAAGCAATAGCTACACGTCTTTTCTGACCGCCCGATAAATCAAACGGCGAGGTTTTTTCAAGCTCTTCTGAAATGTTGAGGAAATCCATGCTCTCATAAACGCGCGCTTTGATTTCCTCCTCGTCAAGCCACATCTGCCTGGGTCCGTATGCGATTTCGTCGAAAACG
>CAMOWP010000161.1 GCA_946628455.1 uncultured Clostridia bacterium
AAAGTTTACCTCTCAGCTTAAGAGAGTAGGCTTTTCGTTTGACTGGAACAGAGTAATTGATACTACTGACGAGAATTATTATAAGTGGACTCAGTGGATTTTCCTCAAGATGTTTGAAAACGGTCTCGCTTTCAGGGATAAAACTCTTGTAAACTATTGCCCGTCGTGTAAGGTTGTTCTTTCAAACGAGGATTCCCAGGGCGGCAAGTGCGATATTTGCCACAGCGACGTTGTTCAGAAATCAAAGGATGTATGGTATCTAAGAATTACCGAATATGCGGACAAGCTTCTTGAAGGCCTTGAGGAGGTTGACTATCTTCCCAACGTCAAGCTACAGCAGGTTAACTGGATTGGTAAATCACGCGGCGCTTTCGTTAACTTTAAGATTAATGAAATCCCCGAGGAGCTTAAGATTTACACAACACGCCCCGATACACTTTTCGGCGTAACGTTTATGGTTATCGCTCCCGAGCATCCGCTTATTGATGAATATAAGGACAAAATTGCCAATTTCTCAGCAGTTGAGGATTACCGCAGGGAATGCGCTAAAAAGACTGAATTTGAGCGCACACAGCTCGTTAAGGATAAAACAGGCGTAAGGCTTGACGGAATTACCGCTAAGAATCCCGTTAACGGCGAGGATATCCCGATTTATATTTCAGACTACGTTATGATGGGCTACGGCACCGGCGCTATTATGGCTGTTCCCGCTCACGACCAGAGAGACTACGAATTCGCAAAGAAATTCGGCATTGATATTATCGAGGTTATCAAGGGCGGCGACATCAGCGTTGAAGCGTACACAGGCGACGGCGAGATGGTGAATTCAGGCTTCCTCAACGGAATGGATAACAAAAAGGATTCAATCGCCAAAATGATTGATTACCTCAAGGAGCATGGAATCGGCGAAGAGGGCGTTCAGTACAAGATGAAGGACTGGGCTTTCAACCGCCAGCGTTACTGGGGCGAGCCTATTCCGATTGTTCATTGCCCTCACTGCGGTCTTGTTGCAGTACCTTATGACGAGCTTCCGCTCAGGCTTCCCGAGGTTGAAAACTTTGAGCCGGGTCAGGACGGCGAAAGCCCGCTTGCAAAGATTGACTCCTTCGTTAACTGCAAGTGCCCGAAATGCGGCGGCGACGCAAAGCGCGAAACTGATACTATGCCTCAGTGGGCAGGCTCTTCCTGGTACTTCCTGCGCTATATCGACCCGCATAACGATAAAGCCCTTGCAGATATGGACAAGCTTAAATACTGGGGACCTGTTGACTGGTATAACGGCGGTATGGAGCACGTTACAAGGCATATGATTTATTCACGCTTCTGGCACCGCTTCCTCTATGATATCGGCGCAGTTCCATTTAAAGAGCCTTATCTCAAGAGAACTGCTCAGGGTCTCATTTTAGGTCCTGACGGAGTTAAGATGAGTAAGTCAAGAGGCAATGTAATTGACCCGAACGAGGTTGTTGACGTTTACGGCGCAGACGTTCTGCGTACCTACGTTCTCTTTATGGGTGACTACGAGCAGGCTGCTCCCTGGAGCGAGTCAAGCGTTAAGGGCTGTAAGAGATTCATTGACAGGCTCTGGAAATTGCAGGATATCTGCGTTGACGGCAACGAGTATTCAAAAGAGCTTATGTCCGCAATGCATAAGACGATAAAGAAGGTTTCAGAGGATATCGAGGCAATGAAATTCAACACAGCTATCGCGGCTGTTATGACTCTCCTCAATCAGATTTATGACTCTGGCAAAATCAACCGCGCCGAGCTTCGCGATTTGCTTCTTATCATCAACCCGTTTGCGCCTCACGTTACCGAGGAAATATGGCAGAATATGAATTTCGGCGGTATGCTCAACGAGGCAAGCTGGCCTGAGTATGACGAAGCAAAGACCGTTGACGACACAGTTGAAATCGTTTTACAGGTTATGGGCAAGGTCCGTTCAAGAGTTACTATCCCCGTTGATATGTCAAAGGACGACGTTCTCGCTCTTGCTAAGGAAGACGAAAAAATAAAAGAGCTTATCGACGGCAAGCAGATTAAAAAGGAAATCTACGTACCCGGCAAGCTCGTAAACATAGTTGCAATATAACAAAAAGCAGACCGAAAGGTCTGCTTTTTATTAGTAATTAAGTGATAATCCTCGCTCATAATTATCATAAAGATGAGAATGCTCGCAAATACAGAAAGCGGTTATTATAGCAATCTGATACCATTGTTTTTTATGCAAATTGTGCATATTAAAGCGCAAATTTTGTAGTTTTCGGTAAAATATTTTTACATTATGATATAATTATAAAAAATAATTTTAAAGAGGAGATTGTTATGAAAAAGTTTTTATCTGTATTAATTTGTGCGCTTCTTATCGTTGCAGTATTTGCAGGCTGCGGTTCAAGTTCATCAAAAGATTCTCCGGAACCTATTGAATATGATGTTCAGGGAACAGGTGATTTAAGCGACAAAAACCTCACAGTATATTTCTTTGGCGAGGCTGTAGAAATTGGTCAAATCAAGGTTAATGAGCTTCTTTCTCAGGGTTGGGGTAAAGATCCTGAATCATGGAACGATGTTAATCTTGAGCAGCAGATGGAATATAAGGATTATATTCTTGGCAAGGAAATAGATAAAAAGGGAATCGAAGCAAAAATTGATTTCAAAAACCTGACTGATACTTTTACTACACCTGAAAAGTGCGTTGTAACATCTATTCGTGTTTCAGGCTTCCAAAGCATTCAGGCTGCAAACGTTACTACACTTAATAACGTTACAATTCCAGGAACAATTGAAGAGTTTGAAGCACTTCTCAAGGCAAATGTTTCTAGCTATAATTATCATTCACAGGAGTATACTTACAGTACATCTAAGATTTATACCGTTACTCTTCCCAACGGAACTATTGTCTACGATTTTTCAATTGACAACGAAACAAACGCTATTGATGATTTAACAATTGAATCTTCTGTAAACACTGATTACGTTATACAGTAAAATCCAAGCCGATTCGGTTAATTCCCGAGTCGGCTTTTTCATTTGGATTTGTGAAAACAATGCTTTATCATAATGAAAACAGGGAGGGACTGAGCGCCCTCCCATTGTTGTTATATTTTATTATGGTATGCCATTATTCCCGAAGGCTCTATGTCGATAACTCCGTAGGAGCCTGAAACAACAGCACCCGGGTTCATATAAAGAATTCCGTTTATTGTTTCTATGTAAGGGGTATGCGTGTGTCCGAAAAGGCAGATATCAACCCCTTCAAGCTCGGCGCGCTCCTGAAGCTTCTGATATCCGTGCTTGACGTAGTACATATGCCCGTGGGTGAAAAATATCTTTTTGCCGTCAAATGTTATGAACTGCTCAAGCGGCGCGGTGCTTGAAAAATCGCAGTTTCCCGCAACGCATTTTATATTTAAATTCGGCTTTGTTATTTCAAGCAGCTGAATTTCGCTCTCGCTGTCGCCGAGATTTATGATTAGGTCGGCGTTGCTTTCGTGGCGGTCAATTATTCTGAAAAAGTCGCGCGAATTTCTGTGCGTATCGCTTGTAACAACTATTCTCAAGCATATCACCCCTTTAAAAATCATATGATATTATACAATAAAAAGCTTAATAAATCAATGGGGTGACGGCGTGGCTGAATATAATTATTCCGATATTAACGAGGCAAAAAGAAGAGTTCAGGAAATGAAGGGGAGAGTCAAGGATAAAACAAACGAGGAGCGCAAAAGCGATATCGCTTCAATGCTTTCAAGAATCAGCTCAAATAAAGACAAGGCGCTCTTTATACTCCTGCTTTACGTTCTGAGCTGCGAGGAGTGCGACGAGGAGCTTCTCCTTTCAGCTCTTGCTATTTTGTTATAATAATTATAATTAATTATGGAAATTAAGATAATAATATGTTATAGTAATATTAATTGACAA